>NZ_JACJEW010000029.1:0-63631 GCF_014164315.1 Pseudoalteromonas sp. SG44-1 | reverse complement strand
TAAGAAAATTGCTCTATAACTAGGCAAAATTTTTGATATCTAGTTGTTCTAAATGAAAAATTTTTAACAACGTTATAGGGTGATTTAATTCGTTAAATTGTTCAAATATTTATGCAGGTTGGTATTAGAGAGCTATAGGAACCGTGAAAATTACTCATATAATTGTTCTATATGGATAATTTTTAATGTAGTTAGTGAAGTTTTTTAAACCACTAAGATACTCATGTTTTTAATAAAGTAGGCATAAGTAGCCACATTTCAACAAACAACTAGTTAACTCACACTATTTGTGAGGCTTGTTATTTAGTGAAGATAAGTCACTGGCAGATAGATCACATTACGCTCCAAACTTAATAATTGCCGGGCGTTATATAATACCAATCGACTTAAATATTTAACTATTCTAGCGAAGCTATAAATGGTCAGTAACTTAACACGATTGTATAACTGTTGTTTTCGATAAAAATAAATAAGCGAAAATAATAAAGATCTTGCAAGTGCGATACAGATAAATTTAGAAGAGAAACAAAAATGCAGGCTTTATAGCCTGCATTTTAAAGTTTGGGTCGATTGGGGTCGTTACGGAGCCCAATAAACTTCAATATTTATTGTTGGGTGATTTAAAACTGCACGTAGTGGCATGTCGTTTTCATCTCCACCGGCTTTTGCTGCTTTATATACAGCAAGCTTTTCTTCTCCACTGATCAGTAACTTAACCACTTTAGACTGCGCAATCGCTGCTAAAGTTAACGTCATACGTTCGGTAATATTCCCTGTTACTTCACTTTCTATAGCATTAATTGCACATACCAATTGTGATGTTTCAAGCCCTTGCTGTAAACCGCCCGCATGTGGAAATAATGAAGCGGTATGACCATCCGGTCCCATGCCTAATATAGTTACATCAAATGGACGTTTCAGTTGTTGGTACGCAGCTTCACATTCTGCACTACCCTGTTGGGCAGTCTCGGCATTGTTTTTCATAGTAATGAAGTTAGCTGCCGCCCCATGATTTTGTAATAACGTGCTCTTAATAAACGCTTCATTACTTTTTTCATGTGCTGCATCAACCCAACGTTCATCAACCATAGCAACATCTATCTTTGCCCAATCTAATGCTAGATTAGATAAGTGCTTATAAGCGGGTGCAGGTGATGAACCACCTGATACCATCAGTACGGCACGGCCATCAGCTTCAATACCGTTGACTAAACTTTGTTCAAGTGTTGTAGATAACTCAGCGGTTAATGCATCTTTTGAATCAAAAAATTTCTCTACGATGGTTGCCATTGTTATGCCTTATCGCCAGTGTTAAACCAAACATGGTTATTTTCAGCTAATAGTTCATCAGCATCATCAGGCCCCCAGCTACCAGCACGGTATAAAGCAGGCTTACCTTTTTCTTGCCAGCGCTCGATAATTGGGTCAATCCATTTCCAAGCTTGACGTACTTCATCACGATGAATAAACAGGGATGGATTATTTGCAGCTGCATCTAACATCAAGCGCTTGTACGCATCTGAATGGAAACCATTGCTATAAGCTTGCGATAGCTCAATGTTCATGGTTACCGGCTCTAATTGCATCTCTAAATTATCAAGACGCTTTGACATCAAGGTTAATTGAATTGTCTCTTCAGGCTGAAGGCGTATAACCAAACGGTTTGGTTCAATATTGCCAACATTATCACCGTAAACATTGTGTGATACTTTTTTGTATTCAACGACAATTTCGGCACAACGTTTTGCCATACGTTTACCTGTACGAAGGTAAAATGGCACGCCCGCCCAACGCCAGTTATCAATATGAGCACGAATAGCAACAAATGTTTCTGTTTTACTTGAACCTTCATTTAACTCTTCTAAGTAACCAGGGACAATTTTGCCATCCAAATCACCGGGTACATATTGACCACGAATGATGTTGTCATCTACATCCGTTGCAACAAGTGGGCGCAATGATTCTAATACTTTCAGCTTTTCGGTGCGGATGCTGTTTGCATTAAGTTTATTTGGTGATTCCATCGCGACTAAACATAACAATTGTAATAAATGGTTTTGCACCATGTCACGTAAAGCACCGGCTTTATCATAAAAACCAGCACGGCTTTCAAGGCCAACAGTTTCAGATAAGCTGATTTGAATATTATCGATTGATTTAGCATCCCACATATTTTCAAATAATGAATTTGAAAAACGCAGTGCCATTAAGTTTTGTACCGTTTCTTTACCTAAGTAATGATCAATACGGAAGATTTGCTCTTCGCTAAAGTATTCAGCAATTTTTGCATTGATCTCTTCTGCTGAATTACCGCAATAACCAATTGGTTTTTCAACAACGACACGTGATGTAGCAGTGATCAGACCTTTGCTAGACAGTATTTCACAGCAGCTACCATATACCGCAGGTGGAAGTGATAAATAGAACACCCGAGATTTGTCTGCATCGTGCTCATCTAGTATTGTTTTTAGTTTATCCCAATCATCGTCTGCTTCGGTTACATTCGTGACTACTGGCACCAAACACGCTGAAAAAGCTTTCCAATCTTTGGCATTAAACTCACCTTTACCTAAAAATTCTTTTAGCGCTTGATGAGCTGTTTCTATGTATTCCGCACGTTTACTTTCTTCACGAACCGTCGGTAAAATACGCGAACCTTGTGGAAGGTTGCCTTCTTGATATGCGCGATACATTGCAGGTAATAATTTGCGTAATGCAAGATCACCACCGCCCCCAAAAATTACAATATCAAAAGGATTTAACATAATTTACTCTCTACGTTTGCTATGCCCAGTTGTCAACTATCCACTATTGATAGTGCGGGCATACATTCTTGTTGTTTAGTTGATGTCAGCTTTTTGGCATCGTACTCGAGAAAAAGCCTGTTGAATTCGCTTGTTTTTATCGCTGAATATTGATTCAGCTGTATTCATTTCAAACTGGTAATTAAATGAGTCTTAGGGGCTCTGTATATCCTCTCACAAATATACAGGCCCTAAGAACTCCAGCGCTACCCGTTCAAAGGTATTTGGTTACACAGTACAATTGATTGTGCTGTGCGAATTTTTTACTGCGCTCGACGTTGTTTATAATAGCTCATTAAGCCATTTGTCGAACTATCATGTGGATGGTTTATATTATCATCCAGTAACTCAGCTTCAATTTTTGAGGCTAAGCCTTTACCAAGTTCAACACCCCATTGATCGAAAGAACAGATCTCTAAAATGATGCCTTGGCAGAAAATTTTATGCTCATATAAGGCAATTAATCGCCCCACCGTTTTTGCATCAACCGTATCTAACAGCATTGATGTTGTAGGACGGTTACCACGGTGGATTTTATGATCAATTAGCGCGGCTATTTCAGCCTCTGATTTGCCTTTTGCGGTTAAATCAGCGCGAACTTGCTCGGCATCAACCCCCATCATCATCGCTTCTGTTTGTGCAAAAAAGTTCGATAATAAAATGTCGTGATGCTGACCAATATTAACCTGAGGTTTAATAGAGGCAATAAAATCAGCCGGTACAATCACATTGCCTTGGTGCAAACACTGATAAAAAGCATGTTGACCATTAATGCCGGTCATACCCCAAATAATTGGCACTGTAGTATACGGTACGGTATTACCCGCAAAATTAACGTGCTTACCATTACTTTCCATTTCACCTTGCTGCAAATAAGCTGGCAACATGTGTAATGCTTGATCGTAAGGTAAAATAACCTGTGAGTCGAAACCTAAAAAGCTGGTATTCCATACGCTCAACAAAGCCATTAACAATGGTACATTTTCTGCAAATTCGGCCGTTTTAAAGTGTTCATCAACTTCAAAAGCGCCTTCAAGAATCGCTTCAAATGCATCAAAACCTAAATACAATGCAATTGGTAAGCCTATCGCACTCCATAATGAAAAGCGACCACCTACCCAATCCCACATTGTGAATACGTTTTCATCAGCAATACCAAACGCTGCCGTTTTTTCTAAATTAGTGCTCACTGCTACAAAGTGCTTAGCAATGGCTTGCTTGTCATCGGCTGACTCTAAAAACCATGCAACGGCGGTTTTTGCATTGGTCATGGTTTCAGATGTAGTAAAGGTTTTTGACGAAATCACAAACAAAGTTGTTTCAGGATCGATGTCTTTCAATACTGACGCAATTTGTACGCCATCAACATTTGAAACGTAATGTACTTTTAATGAGTCATCTGCATAGCTTTTCAGTGCTTCCGTGGCCATTTGTGGGCCTAAGTTTGAACCACCAACACCAATGCTCACAACATCTTTCACGGCTTTACCGGTATAACCTAACCATTGCCCGCTACGTACTTTTTCAACGAACAACTTAATTTTTTGTAACTCAGCGTTAACCACCGAACTTACATTCTCGCCATCTACAACTAATGATGATGCACTACGGTTACGAAGTGCAGTATGAAGCACGGCTCTATCTTCGGTGATATTAATTTTTTCACCGCTGAACATTTTATCTCGCCAGTTAGCGATATCGCACTCTTGTGCTAAAGACAGTAACTGTGTCATCACACTGTTATCAATCAATTGTTTTGAATAATCAAATAAAACACCTGGGATCTGAGTCGAAAATTGCTCGAATCGCGTGCTGTTATTGGCAAATAAATCTTTAAGATGAACTTCCTTCATCTTATTTGCACTTACTTGTAATGCTTGCCAACTAGCTAACTGTGAACGACAACTCATTTTTAACATCCCCTTAAACTTGCAACAAACTGATTTATAACTATCTTTAGATTAAAAAAGTGTACTAATAGCGTATTAACTTACAAATAAATTTAACGATAAGTTAGAATGACAACGCTATCAACAAGCTAATTTTATATTTTACAATCGAGATAATAACGTACTTTTACTCATTTGACACCGGTATCATAAAAATTATCTCAATTATTTTACTGCTAATTTTACTGAACATTAGATACACTAACTGGTCTTGATGAAGAAATAATGAATAACACGTTTGTTAAGTCTACTTAGGTGTATTCTTATCAGGAACATATCAACACTAAAACAATAACCTAAAAGTAACTCTATGAAAGTAACTATAAATGATGTAGCGAGGCTCGCCGGGGTTTCGATGAAAACGGTTTCACGGGTAATAAATAAAGAACCATCTGTTCGTAAAAAAACTTACGATACAGTCATGGATGCTGTAAAAGAGCTGAACTATCAGCCAAATCTTGCAGCACGAAACCTAGCTGGCACGTCATCATTTACGGTAGGCTTAGTTTATGACAATCCTAATGCGTATTATGTGATTGATATGCAAAATGGTGTGCTTTCTCGCTGTAAAGACGAAGGCTATGAATTGGTGATCCATCCATGCACTTATACAGATGCAAACATGAAAGATGAATTTATCACCATGATAAAGCGCTCTCGCTTAGCTGGGCTTGTGCTTACACCGCCATTATCAGAGCAAAGTAGCATCACCAATTTACTCGATGAGTTAAATATTCATTACGTTAGGGTGTTATCTGGGCGACCATCAGATGATGATCAAGACACCTGTATTTATGTTAACGATTATAAAGCCGCGTATGAGATCACCACTCACCTTTTAACTCATGGACATGAAAATATTGGCTTTATCTGTGGCGATAAAGAACATAAATCGACGTCTGAACGCCTTGAAGGTTATAAAGCAGCGCTGGCAGATAATCATAAAGAATTTGATAAACGCTTTATTTACGATGGTAAATATTCGTTTGAGTCGGGTGTTGAAGGTGCAAAGCACTTGTTAGCCGAGAATAACACCTTGGCTATAACCGCTATATTAGGTGGCAACGATGAAATGGCCGCTGGCGCCCTATTTGCATCACGCTTAATGGGTATTGCTATTCCTGAACAGTTATCTATTACTGGCTTTGAGGATTCTCCTTTCTCTCGTCAGACATGGCCAAAGTTAACTACCGCTCATCAAGCAAACGATGTTATCTCTCAACATGCAGCACGGTTATTATTTACCAAAACTCGCGGTGCTCGTAACCAAGATAAAGACATCATCACATCATTTACACCATCAATTGTGATCCGTGAAAGTTCAGGGCCTAAACAGTAGCTACAGCCTTGACTGATAATAAATAAGGCGCTAAAAGCGCCTTATTTATTATCAGTCAATTGCCAGTCTTCTGCCCTGTTATTATAACAGTGCCATTCCACCGCTGAGATTATACACGTCAGTAAAGCCAAGCTGAGATAAGTTAGTTGCCGCTTGTTTTGAACGATTACCACTGCGACAAAGTAAAATATATTTACCCTGTGGGTTCAATTGCCTGTCCACTAATGCATTTGCCATTCTACTTAGCGGAATATTCATCACTCGCGCAGGGCTAACTGCAAATAACTGAGGAATATTGTTTGCCCCATGTTCATATGGTTCACGAGTATCAATTAAATAGACATCGCTTGCAGTTAACATATCTTTTGCTTGCACGGCGTTCAGTTCGTATGCTCTACTGTATTTTAAACTGTCAGCATAACCACACAAAGTTGCAAATTTACATAAATTGTCTTCATCGCTGCGCTGCTTGTTGTTAGCAAATTCAGTATCACTTAGTTCATTGTTCAATAATGCATGCAATAACGGCGTTTGCTGCTGTTGAACTTGCCAATTAATAGCAAAACATTGCTGGTAGTCATGACCAGAACAAATAACTGTCGACTCTGATAAGCATGTTGATAGTTGACGTAATGAGTGTGCCATAGCTAACGCATCCCCACCGTCAATTGCAGTATTACCAAGCCCAGCAGGCAGCAGCAAATCACCGCAAAAGCAAAATAGCACTTGTTGAGAGTTGTTACACCGCAATAAATAACTAACACTATCTTGGCTGTGCCCGGGTGTTGCTAAGCGCTCAATGGTGCATTCAGGTAATACAATACTCGTTTGCTGCACTGGCCACCCTAATTCATACTCGTCATGCAAACTGAATTTTAAGGCCTGAGCCAACAATGTAGTCGCACAGCATCGCTCTTGATGGGCATGTGTGTCTAAAATGGCTGCTACCGTTAAATTTTGTGTGTGTACTATTTTTTCAAGCCGCGGGATAAGCTCAATAATTGGGTCAATGATCACTGCTTGTTTATCTTGACTGACATACAACCAACAACACGCACCTTGATGTCTAAATTGTGTTAAGCCTAATGCACACGCTTCTTGCTGTGGTGATGACGAATCTGAAACCACCAAACAATTAGCTTGTAATATTGGTTTAAGTGAACGAATACGCGCACAGGCAGTGGTTATTTCAGCCTGTGTTGTCGCCGGTCCAAATGATAAACGTATTGCATTTTCACTACGCCAATCACTCACGCCCATGGCATCTAACACAAAACTACGATTTGCGCCTGAGCTACAGGCTGAGCCACCACTGATACGAATACCTGCCGCATCGAACAAATCCATCACTTCTTTACTACTGAGTTCATCGACAGCAAAATTTAACGTTGTTGGTACTGACAATGCAAAAGTATGATTAAAGGTTATATTACCAAAGGTATCCACTAAAGCCTGATGTAATTGTTCACGATAGCCGTTTAACACATCGATTGATTTAAACGTATCGTTTGTTTTATCCAGCAATAAACAAAACAGTTTGTTAAGACCTGCGATGCCTGGCAGGTTTTCAGTACCGGAGCGCATGCCACTTTCTTGACCACCACCGGCAATAAATGGCGTATAGGCACTGCCTTGACGAATATACAACACGCCTATACCTTTCGGTGCGTAAAGTTTATGGCCTGAAAATGGCGCGTAGTCAATCGTTGTATCACTAAGGGCTAATGCGGTTTTCCCTAGCGCTTGTACGCAATCCACCATCCACGCAACTTCCGTGTTATGTGCTCGTATTACCTTTTCAATCGCTTTTAAATCTTGATAAACACCGGTTTCATTGTTAACTGCCATGGTACAAATCATCAGTGCATCACCAGCGTGTTGAGCAATAAAATCTAAATCTAAAAGGCCATCACTCGATACCGGGATCGCAAGCACGGTTGCGTTTATACCCAATACGGCATTCCAATGTATTAATGTATTAGGTACTGCTTTATGTTCAGTCGCGCCATACAGTAATACTGGGTTTGGTTTAGCATGCTCTTTAGCTGCTATGAGCGTAGACACGACAGCTGTTTGAATTCCTTCGGTAGCCCCAGAAGTGAATAAAATATCCCCCTGCTGTGCACCTATCACATCACGGGCTTTTTGACGTGTTTGCTCTAATAAGTGTTTAGCTTGAATACCGGTAATGTGTGAAGAAGAAGGGTTACCAAAGCAGATTTGCATAGTATGCGAAACAACCTCTGCAATACAAGGTAGCACCGGTGTTGTTGCGTTTGCATCAAGGTAAATTTGTGACGATGAGTCAGTAGGTAATATTAAATCAGACATTAAAAAACGCACCATATTACTAAAAGATATATCTTATAACCCATTCTACATAAAATTAATGGGTCGCGTAAGAATCAATTAGTCTCTCAAGTGCGTTTTCTATACCATTTGATACTATACCCAAAATACCTAAATCTTCAGGTGATTTAGGTATAAAGCTAATTAAACAAAGTTCGTGTTAGCTATGCTCAATCAGTTGTTCTTCTTGTTTCGTTGACCAAGCATTGAGTAAGGCTTTTACCAATGACGCTAGTGGAATTGCAAAAAACACGCCCCAAAAACCCCATAAGCCACCAAAAAACAGTACCGCAACAATAATAAATACCGGGTTCAGATCAACCGCTTCAGAAAATAGTAACGGCACCAGCACATTACCATCTAATGCTTGAATAATGCCGTAGATGATCAGTATGGTCCAAAACTGGGTTTCTAAACCAAATTGAAATAATGCCACGGCCGCAACCGGTATGGTAACAAGTGCCGCACCCACAAAAGGGATCAATACTGATAAACCCACTAATACGCCCAATAGCGCTGCATAACGTAAATCAAAAATAGTGAACGCGATAAACGATACTGAGCCTACAATCAAAATTTCAAACACCTTACCACGAATATAATTCATGATCTGTTGGTTCATTTCGTGCCATACCTGCAAGATTAAGCGTCTTTGTTTTGGAACGAGTTTTTCTGCACTTCTGATCAACTCCAGCTTATCTTTGAGCATAAAGAATACCAGTAATGGTACTAAAATAAGATAGATCAACCACGCCACTACATCTTTTAATGATGTCAACGAGACCGATAATAATACTTGGCCAAACTCAATTGCTTTGGCTTCAACACTGCTGACCACTGATTGTACTTGCTCTGCATTAATTAAACTGGGGTATTGCTCAGGCAAGTGCAGTAAAAAAGATTTTCCCTGCTCTATCATGTGCGGGCTTTCTTGCACTAAATTACTAGCTTGCTGCCACAGTATTGGGCCCATGCCGATCACTAAGGTCAGCATCAACCCTGAAAAAATCAACATCACTATAATAGTGGCAGTAAAGCGATGTAAGCCAAAACCCTCTAAATGCGCAACCGGCCAATCAAGCAGATAAGCAATCACTAAAGCAATCAGCACAGGTACAATAAGTGCACCAAAGAAATAAAACATCGCCATTAAAGCGAGTAATAAAAACAATAAGGTCACTGAATGCGGATCTGAAAACTTCCTTTCGTACCACATTTTTACATATTCAAACACGATTTAGCTCCACGATTAACAATCCACGTTGTTGCTCTAATTTGTACTGATAATGATTTTTTTGCAAAAAGCGCTCCATATCTTTGGTAGATTGGTCTGCCAAAAGTGTAAATCTTATCGATTGCGCCGCAGCTAAAGCTTGGCGCAAAGCCAACTTAAACTGGATAAATTGCTGCGGGCATTTAAATCCGCGCAAGTCTTGCTCTAGCATAACCAATTATCTACCCTATAAAAATGAATAATACGGTCTTTATCAGTACTATTAATAACAAATGTAACTTTTTCTTAAAACACGCATCGCAATAGTTTATCCTTGTAGCATAGTTTGTAGTAAGGATAAGTTAATGTCTGGCACGCATAATAAAGCGCAACTACCCAGTAATCCAACTCTTAAAGAAATTAACTGGTATAAAAAACAAATAAATTGGGGTGAACTCCCACCCTTCTATCACCTTGTCGCCTCTTCAGTGAGCGAGTCGGAGGGGATATTAGAACACGGTTTTGATAATGCCGTGAAAAAAATAATTGATAGGCGCAATTGGAATCTCGATTTACTAGGAGGTCATGAAGACACTCTTGGGGAGATCCACTGTGAAAATAAGCCAAGAATTGCGTTGCATCAAGTGTTCACCGACCGAGGCTTTGAATTATGGGCACAACCCTACGCAAAAGACGTTACAATAGATAAATACGTTAAAGATAACCGCTTTATGGAGTTTAACGAGTGGGATCCAGTGTCAATGAAAAGTTTGATCCGGATTAACCAATTACATAAGTTTATTGGTTTTTACTTTGAACGTGGTGACAAAGCAGATAAGGCGCTTATTCTCCATGCACACAAGGTAGTACATAAAATCATTAGTTTTTTACAGCGAGAATTGAACGTTGTAAAGCTAGATGGGGTCACAATCAAAGAATTGTATCAATTGTGCGAACGAGATAGCAGAGCATGCAGTGACGAAATCGACATTGCTAAACTCATGCTAGGTGAAAACCATAACAAGGAATAAAATGCAGCTTAAATCAGCCTTTATTACATTATTCAGTACACTTTTAACATTTAGTGTGCTGGTAAGTGAGCCATTAAAGGCACAAACCAATTTTACATTGCCAGATCTTGGTACTTCAGCATTACAAGCTTTGCCGCTTGAAAAAGAACAAGCTATCGGAAAGGTGATGATGATGCAAATTCGTGGCTCATCACCGGTTGTTAATGATCCTGTGCTTGATGAATATTTAACCACAATTGGCCGTAAGCTAGTTGCCAATGCCAATGATGTACGCTTTCCGTTTTCATTTTTTTGGATCAACAATCCGGAAATCAACGCATTTGCTTTTTATGGTGGCCATGTTGGGGTGCACACCGGTTTAATTGCGCAATCCGATAACGAAAGTCAGTTTGCCTCAGTACTTGGTCACGAAATTGCCCACGTTACCCAGCGCCACCTTGCACGTCGCATGCAACAACAACAAGATAACAGCGCACTCACTATCGCCGGTATGATTGCCGGTATTTTAGCAACCGTTGTGTCTCCTGATGCCGGTATCGCGATTATCTCAGCCAGTCAAACACAAAGCGCATTTAGTCAACTCACTCATAGCCGCTCAGCTGAGCAAGAAGCCGACCGCATTGGTATGCAAACACTAAATAATGCAGGATTTGATCCTTACGCATCCAGTGAATTCTTAACTAAACTTGCTGCGCAAATTCGTTATAAATACAAACCACCAGCCTTTTTGCTGACTCACCCATTACCTGAGAGCCGCGTGTCTGATGTGCGCTTACGTGCACAGCAATTTGAAAAACGTCAACTTCCGGATAGCTTAGAATTTAACCTTGCCAAAAGCCGCGTGATTGCTCGCTACCACCAAACACCAGAAGCGGCTGAAAACTTCTTTAGAAAGCTCATACGTGAAAACAGTTTTTATAATAAAACAGCGCTTAATTATGGCTTGGGTATTAGTTTATTGGATCAAAAAAAGCTCGATGAAGCGGCGCCTATTTTAGACGAACTTTTAAAGTCTGATCCTAAAAATTTATTCTATATTGATACGCATACTGATCTATTGATAGCTCAGAATAAAGCCGCCGAAGCAGTAAAGTTTTTAGCCGCGTTGCATGAAAACCGTCCTAACAATCAAGTTATTACCTTAAACTATGCCAATGCTGCACTTGAAGCTGAGCAATACGATGTTGCAGTGCAAATATTAAAATCATTTTTACTCGAAAAGCCTGAACATAATTTAGGCATGCAACTTCTTGCAGATGCCTATAAAAAGCAAGATAACTTAGCCGCTTATCATGAAGCAAATGCCGACGTTCTTGCACAATACGGCGCCTACTTAAAAGCCGCTGACGAAGTACAAAAAGCACTCAATTTTGTAGAACCACAAGAGCTAATTAAACAACAACGTCTCAAAGCATTGTTAACGCAATACCGCCAAATGCAAAAAGAGCTCGCAAGGCTTTAAGTCTGGTGCTGCTTGGCCTAAAATAGCCTTACTTTATCTAATTGGATTGTTACTATGTCTGTTACTATTTTTCATAATCCACGTTGTTCAAAATCGCGTGAAACATTAGCCCTACTTGAGCAAAAATCGATTCAGCCAGAGATAATCGAATACTTAAAAACACCATTGAATCATGAGCAAATCAGCATCTTAGTTAAACAGCTAGGGTTTTCTTCAGTACGTGAACTAATGCGTACTAAAGAAGATATTTACAAAGAGTTAGACCTTAAAAATGAGCATGATGAAAACGTACTCATTGCAGCCATGGTTAGCAATCCAAAATTAATTGAGCGCCCTATTGTGGTAAATAACAATAAAGCCGCACTGGGTCGCCCACCAGAAAACGTACTAAGCGTACTTTAATGAGCGTCACTATTGTTGTGTTGTATCATTCAAGTCACGGCTCTGTTGCAGCCATGGCACATGAAATTGCAGAGTCGATTGAATGCCAAGGCGGTACTGCACTGCTAAGAACCTTTGTAGCTAGAGAACCTCACGATATTGTGATCAGCAAAGATGACTTAATCCAGTGTAATGGGTTAGCATTTGGCACCCCTACTCGCTTTGGTATGATGGCCTCACAAGCCAAAGCTTTTTGGGAAACCACCAGCGACTTATGGTTAAAAGGGCAATTAATAGATAAACCAGCCTGTGTATTCTCATCATCAAGTAGCATGCATGGCGGCAATGAAGCAACGTTGCTTAATTTGTCACTGCCATTATTACACCACGGTATGCTGTTAATGGGTGTGCCCTATGAAGTACCTGAATTACTTGCCACACAAACCGGTGGCACTCCCTATGGTGCAAGCCATGTTGCTGGTGCACAAAATAGCGCGCAATTAAGTAAAGACGAAATTAAAATTTGCCAAAGCGTTGGCCAACGCTTAGTTAAAATCACGAGAAAATTACAATGACATCGCACAGCGATTTAAACCCACAACTCACACCGAAAAAGGCTATCACTATCCGTTTTCAACGTATTGCAATAATTGGCTATATTGGCTTGTTACTGCTGATGCCACTTTGGTTGTTTTTATTAGAGCCTAGAGAAGGTCATAGCAATGGATTTATTTTTGTTGTGTATATTCTGCCGCTTTTACTGCCGCTAAAAGGCATCATTCAAGATAAACCTTATACGTATGCGTGGGCAAACTTTATTGTTATGTTCTATTTTATTCACGGTTTTACCCTACTGTGGGTCGCACAAGAACAACTAATATGGGTCGTTTTAGAGCTGCTGTTCGCCAGTATGATGTTTATTGGTTGTACTTATTATGCACGTCACCGAGGTCAAGAGCTGGGGCTAAAAATTCAAAAACTAAAAGATGAGTTAGCAACAGAAAAAGCGGCTCATGAATTTAATAAAAAAGACTAAAGTTAATACCAAACGACTTAAATATTTAACCATTCTAGCGAGCTAAATGGTCAGTAACTTAACACGATTGGTATAACAACTAAAAAACGCGCTTAATTAGCGCGTTTTTGTCTACGGTACATGCAAGAAGCTTAAACAACTTCACTTAACGTTGCCAATGCAACAATACTTGCTAAGCCTAGCTGCCCAACTAAACTGATCAATGAGCAACAACGCAGTACAAATAACCCCCATGGGTGTTTAATATGAGGGTATAAAGCGCAGCGCTTCAAACTAATTGCAAAAAAGAAGCAGACAATTGCCAACATGGTTAAGCAAAGCGTCAGTTCACTTTTAATTGCAATCGAATCATCAAAAAAGAAAAACAACTGTAGCGGCAACAATAAAGTCACGATGGCATGTAAGGCGTGGACTTTTTTGATCCGCGAAAATTGTCCATCCGGCGATAATTCTTTAATACCAAAATCACGCTCTAAGCATTTCACTAACTGACTGGCTTTAACACTCACTGCTAAACGATAACAACTTAAGCCATCACAGTTACGAACACGAAAGTCATAGCCAGACTTCAATAATAGCACCATCAAAGGTTCATTTTTTGCTAGTACCGCATAATGTAAAGCACTGTTACCAAGGGCATCACGTTGTTTTTTATCTTGTTTATCTAATAAGGTTTGTACTAAATTAACAAACCCTTTTTCAACTGCCCACATAAAGGCCGTTTTACCATTTTCATCCGCCAACGTGCCTGTTGCACCTTGCTCTATAAAACGCATCGCCATCGTTTGTTTAGCTGTGTCAAAACGCAAATGCGCCAACAGTGCTTGTTCTAATAGCACCACTGAGTCAACATCTGGTGATACTTGGGTTAATAAGGTGAAATAATCCTTTCCGCCAGCAACTTTTTTCGCCGCTAATTCACTTAACGCATTAACGTCATCGATTGAGTCAGGTATAAAGGTGCTAAAACGTTCACGAAAATCAACTTCTTTCCACAGTGCCAAGGCATCTTCAGCACTCATTTTACTGCCCGCATTGAGCGCATACTCGATGATTGTAAAATAGCGTTTTGAGAATAACTGAGATAATAACGTAACGGGTGTTTCTATCGTTGTTTGTGACGCTACAGCTGCATATTTTTCAAGGCGTTGGCAAAGTAATAGCACTAAACTCTCTGGGCTATACTCGTTATCAAAATAGTAATCTTTAGCTGCCGAAATATACTGTTGAGCGGCTTCATCATATTCACAGATATGTTGGAAAAAACACTCTTCAAATGGCTCAAGGGGAGTTAACCAGGTTAAATAATAGATAGGCGGTAGCACAGTGGTACACACGCCATTGTCTTCTTCAGTCGAGCGACAAGCCGGCCATGCTTCTAAAGCGTCTAAAATAAATGCACCGTTTTGCTCAATAAGTCCTTTGACTAATAACGGGTATTCTTTAGGCCAAATAAGTACATTTTCCATTAAAAAAACACAACTCCAGTGTCTATCTTGCTCGGTACAAAGGTCAGTAAAAGAGTTTAACAACTACAAACTGACACTGCGCTTAATATAATTTTAAGTACCCCAGTAAATTAGTGATACCAGTGGGTATGTAAGCGCTTATTCTAGCATACCCAAAACCACACGCTATAGCCAAACCGTGTGATTTTAAAAGAAAATAACAAAGCACCATGCAGTTAACACTGCATGGTGCTTTAGGTTGGAGACTTACTTGGAAATGATTACTTACTGTTAAGCTCAGCTGTCACTTGGTCAAGGCCAACTTCTGAAATTCGTTGAATAACTTCTTTTTGCTTTGCACTGAGTAACGAAATACCTTCAGCGACAATATCATATACTTTCCAGCTACCATCTTTACCTTGGCGAAGCTTAAAGTGTAAGTCAATCGTTGGCGCATTATCTGCAATAATTTGCGTCTTAACCGTGGCAAACTCGCTCTCTGCAGCATCGTTACTTTCTTCGAATTTTATTTCTTGCCCGGTATATTTCATTAATGCACTAGCATAGGTAGTGGTTAAGTAATGCTCCACTGCACTTATAAATGCAGTCGCTTGTTGGCGATCGATACCTTTAATATGCTTACCTAATAATTTATAGGAAACAAATTTAACATCTATATTAGGCATTAAATACTGATCAACAATGTGTGCCATGTCACTTTTGCTCGCTGTGCCTTGGCTGTTTATTTTGCCAATTTCACTAAACAGCTGATCGCCTACCTGAGTTAATAACTGATTAGGTGACTGTTGTGTTTGCGCAAACAAGGAAGCACTAAAAACTAGCGCGATTAATAATAAATAACGACCAAGTGAAATCATTGTTGATAAGTCCTAAGTAAATCTTGTAGCGTAATTTACGCTGTTCATAAGAGATTAAAAAGCCTCAAAATAGCACCTTATTAGTGCCAGTACAGCATCAATTGATTTAATCTTTTTATTTCATATTGTTAGCTAAGCTCATGTAATAACACACAGAGTCTGTGAATTTATGCCACTTGAATTAGCCTCCCCCACGCCCTTATTTTGTAAATAACGTTTTCATCTAAAGAGCTTTACCATGTTATTTAAAACATTAACTGTATTGATTTTATTATCTATTTCCATGTTCAGCAGACTATCTTATGGCGCGCCCTATACACTTTCTCCTCATGGCTATGCCATTGATTACATTCAGGGGGAAGGTGATGTTAAAGGTTTAAAACTGGCATACCAATACCATGCTCCAGCACTACAATCATTAATTGAAAATACCCATATTTACTTAGAATCAAGTATTAATATTTGGGAATACGGCGCAGATAATAGCCATCAGACAAATGTTGTCCTTGCAATGTCCCCGGTATTTCAACATCTGATCAGCTCAGTGCGCGGTATTCCTCTGTATTTCGAAGCCGGCATAGGAATTTCATTAGTAAATGACACTCACTTCGCCGGCAAAAATGTGAGTACCCACTACCAGTTTGAAGACCGACTAGGCTTTGTTGCTGATTTTGGAAAAACCAAAGCTGCGGTGCGTTATTTACACTATTCAAATGCAGGGTTTAAAAGACCAAACCCAGGTCTTGATTTTATTTCGCTGTCGTTTTCTAGACGTTTTTAACCCTAGAAATCTTTGCTACACTAAGTACTTATAAATGACTCATTAGAGATCACCATGCAAATTTGGCATATACTCATCATCATCTTAGTGTTGGCAATCATTATCGGTAATATTTTGCTGATCAAACACTCAGCAAAAATGGATTTTAAAAAACCAACCGATGAAGATGAACTCAAATCAGAGCAACAAAAAAAGCCCTAACTAAGTTTTGTTAGGGCTTTACATCGTAGGGGATGTTCTTACTGCAGCTCCTCACGCAGCTCTTTGGTTGCTTTAACCATATTATCAAGAGCTTGTCGCGTTTCTTGCCAACCACGGGTTTTCAAACCACAGTCCGGGTTTACCCATAAACGCGCAACCGGTATTTTTCGTGCGGCTTTATGGATCAACGTTTTCATCCATGCAATATCCGGTACATTCGGAGTGTGAATATCATATACACCTGGACCAATATCATTTGGATAATCAAAATTCTCAAATGCTTCAAGTAGTTCCATGTTAGAACGTGAGGTTTCAATGGTGATCACATCGGCATCCATATCTGCAATCGCGGCAATAATACCGTTAAATTCGGCGTAACACATGTGAGTATGAATTTGTGTTTCATCTTTCACACCGCTTGCTGAGACCCTAAATGCATACGCTGCCCATTCTAAATATGCTTGCCATTGGCTACATTTAAGCGGCATACCTTCACGAAATGCAGGTTCATCAATTTGAATAATATCAATACCGGCATTTTGTAAATCGACCACTTCATCACGTAACGCAAGTGCAATTTGATTAGCGATGGTGGGTTTGTCTAAATCATCACGAATGAATGACCAAAACAGAATAGTTACAGGACCTGTTAGCATGCCTTTCATTTTCTTACTCGTCAGCGACTGTGCGTATTTTGTCCACTGAACCGTCATCGCTTTTTCACGTGATACATCCCCCCAAATTACAGGTGGTTTTACACATCGCGAGCCGTAGCTTTGCACCCAACCAAACTGGGTAAAAGCAAAGCCTTCTAATAGTTCAGCAAAGTATTCAACCATGTCATTACGCTCCGCTTCGCCGTGCACTAACACATCTAAATCAAGCGCCTCTTGCTCTTCAACAGCGTAGCGAATTTCTGCTTTCATTTGCCTTTGATAATCATCCGCAGATAATTCACCGGCTTTATAATCACGGCGTGCTTGACGAATTACTTGAGTTTGTGGAAATGATCCTATCGTGGTGGTCGGCAGTAGCGGTAAATTAAGTGCTGCATGTTGTTTTTCAATACGTTGAGCAAATGCATGATTACGCTTACCGTCTTTTGCGGTGAGTGCAGTTACACGCTGTTGTACAGCTGTATTATTTACACGAGTAGAGGTTAAGCGTGCTTTAATAGGTGCTGAATAAGCAACGAGCTCACTGATATCATTGCTTTCAAGCGCGGCTTTTAATAATGACAGCTCTTGGCCTTTTTGTTTTGCAAATGCAAGCCATGAACAAAGTTCATCATCGAGCTTTTCTTCTTGCTCTAAATCAACCGGTGTATGCAGTAAAGAACAAGATGGGGCAAGCCATAGATTATCACCGCGCTTTAGCGCAATGTCTTTTATGCTATTAAATACAGCCTCTAAATCAGTACGCCAAATATTACGGCCATTTACTACGCCTAATGATAAAACTTGATCTGTACTTAATAATATATCTAGTTTTGCAACATCAACATTTGTTGCAACACAATCAAAATGTACGCCATCAACAGGGTAACCTGCAATATCATCAAAGTAGGCAGTGACTGAGTCAAAATAACTAGCAAGTAACAACTTCACGCCTTGACCTGCAAGTGCACGAAAGCTTGTTTTTAATGCCTCTTGATAATCTTCAGTCAGCTCTAAACCTAATATAGGCTCATCAACCTGTACCCATTCAATCCCTTGCTGCGCTAATTTAGCGAACACGTGTTGATAAACAGCTAATAGTTTTTCAAGTAAGCTAAGTTTATCAAACTCCTCACCAGCACATTTTGCTAAGTAAAGATAAGTGACGGGGCCGACCAATACTACTTTTGCATTGTGCCCCAATGCTTGTGCTTGAGTAACTTGCTCGAATAACTCAGTGCAAGTTAGTTGAAACTGCTGATCATGAGTTAGCTCTGGAACTATGTAATGATAATTAGTATTAAACCACTTTGTCATTTCGCTTGCTGCACATGAACAACCGCTTGGTGCACGACCACGCCCAATACGAAATAATGTATCAAGATCAATGCTACCATCCGCTTTTTGATGACGCTTGGGCACTGCGCCAATCAATAAAGAGGTAGATAACACATGGTCATACCAAGCAAAGTCACCTACCGGTAATAAATCAATCCCAGCATCTGCTTGAAGAGCCCAATTTTCTGCCCGGATCGTCTTACCTTGATCAAGCAACTGCTCTTGGCTGATTTTACCAGCCCAGTATGATTCTACTGCAAATTTTAGTTCACGCTTTCTACCTATGCGAGGAAAACCTAAGTTATGTAATTGTGCCATGTTGAAATTCCCTTCCAGCTGTTTAGATAGCTAAAACCATAAACCTATACCTGACATCAAACAATTGATGCTTCCTCAGTTTCAACTTGAGGTAAATTCATGGAAATGATTTTTTGCAAACTCAAAAAACACAATGACATCGCTGTCAAATATGATGCTATAGTAGACTTGTAAATTTCACGTAAAAAAACGGGGTTTATAGCCATCTAGACGTTGATGCATCTTAATTTAAGGCGTATTATGGCTGTAATCTGAGTTAAACTCACCTTTACCATGAGAATTATTAAAGATGATTGATGTAAAACACTTAAAGACCATCGCAACCTTGAAAGAAACCGGTTCTTTGGTAAATACTGCGCGCGAATTATTTTTGACTCAATCCGCTTTATCTCATCAAATCAAAGATTTAGAAAACAAGCTTGATTGCCAACTATTTGAACGTAAAACTCAACCGGTGCGCTTTACCCCACAAGGTATGCTATTACTTGAACTTGCCAGCGAAGTACTCCCGCGTGTTGAAGCAACCAAATGCCGTTTAAAAGAAAGTCTTAATCAACCAATTTCACAATTACGACTCAGTGTTGAATGCCATGCTTGTTTTCATTGGTTATTACCAACAATTAAAGAATTCAATAACTTTTGGCCTGATATCAAAGTTGATTATGAGCGCGGCTTTAGTTATGACGCTATTCCTGAGCTGCTCAGTGATGAATTAGATTTAGTACTCACTTCAGACATTCGTGAACCAGATAAACTTGAATACGCACATTTATTTGATTTTAAGCTTAAATTAATTGTTGCCCCAGATCATGAACTAGCGAAAAAAGCCTATGTAACGGCGCTTGATTTGAAAAACGAGACGATTATTTCATACCCTATTCCACGAGAGCGTCAGGATATCTTCAAACATTTTATTCAAAATGCACGTTTTGATGGCACCTTGAAAACCGTAGATCAGGGCTTGCTCATTTTTCAGCTTGTCAGTGCCGGAATGGGGGTTGCAGCATTACCGGATTGGTTAGTAACACCATATGAAAGCCAAGGACTCATTAAGTCGATTCCATTAGGCGCGCTGGGATTAACCCGTCCAATGTATTTAGCCATGAAAAAGAATATGAAAGATAACCCAGTGTATCGCCACTTTTTAAATACCTGTAAGTTAAATAACGGTCGATAAAATAGGTTTAACCCAGTAGCATACAGAAAACCCCTTTATGTGTGCTACTGTGATGTTTGAACTGAAAAAAATCCTCGGTGCAATGCTAATGCCATTGCCTCTGTTTGCTCTACTGTGCTTTGTTTGCTTATTAATCGCACTGCGTACCAAGAAAGTCAGCATATTTATTGGTTTAATCGCAATTACCAGTTTATTGCTGATCAGTACCCCTTTTATTGGTCAAAAAATAATTGCTCCAAATTCACAGTTAAAGTATGTTTTTGATACAAATAAACAGCCGATACTCGATAAAATAGTGGTACTTGGTTGTGATATAAATCCTAACCCAAAACTTAACGCCAATAGCCAACTTGGTAATTGTGCTAAAAGCCGCCTAATCGAAGGTATGCGCTTAGCATATGTGTACCCACAAGCTCAACTTATTGTTTCAGGTGGCGGTTACAATAAAGTGACCAACAGTAGTTTGATGCAACAAACCGCGATAAGTTTAGGTATTGATGCGCAGCGTATTAAACAAAATCCTACGGCTATGGATACCGCCGATGAAGCACGGCTTTTAGCACCTGCTCTAGTTGATTTTAAAGTTGCACTGGTAACTTCGGCAAGTCACATGGCACGAGCAAAAGATCTATTTAATAGCCAAGGCGTTGATGTTATTCCAGCCGCCACTGACTTTCATGACTTTAGCGAATGGCCTACCCATAAACAGTATATTCCAAGTGCTGATGTGCTATTAGCGGTGACCCGTGATTGGCATGAAAGAATAGGCATGTTTTTGATAAGTGTGCGCCGCTGGATTGATCCAGAAGCGCTTTAAGGTCTAACTCACTTAAAGTGAATTAGCTGGCAACTCAAACTGGGTTGTCTATATCAATGAAGGTTACATCAAAACCATGTTGCTCAGCCAATAACTCACCGAGCGCTTTTATGCCATAGCGTTCGGTGGCGTGATGGCCTGCGGCAAAAAAATCGATCTTTTGCTCACGCGAACTGTGAATGGTCTGCTCTGAAGCCTCGCCTGTTAAATAGGCATCAATCCCCTGGCTAGCAGCCAAATCAATATAACCTTGACCACCTCCAGTACACCAAGCGATGGTCTCAATTAGCTCATCACGTACTAGACTCACTAAAGGTTCACGAGCAAGCACTGTTAATATTTTTTGTGCAAATTGCTCACCACTCATTGGGATTTTTAAACGCCCTTTGACTGCGACACTATTTGCTACAGGCTCCAAACCATCGAGTATTTCTAAATCAAGTAGCTGTGCTAATTGCGCGTTATTACCGATTGATGGATGCACATCAAGAGGTAAATGATAGGCAAATAAATTGATATCATGATTAAGTAACGCAGCTATGCGACGCTTTTTCATACCGGTAATAGGTTGCGCTTCACCTTTCCAGAAATAACCATGATGAACTAATATTGTGTCTGCGCCATGCGCAATTGCAGCATCGATTAATGCTTGACTGGCAGTGACACCTGTAACAATTTTTTTTATCTGTTCACGTCCTTCGACTTGTAGCCCATTTGGGCAAAAGTCTTGAATAGAATCAGGTCTTAAAATGGTATTTAGTAATTGGTTAAATTCTCTGCGCTGCATTTTTTTATTCCAGATTAGCGTTAAATTTTGTGCAAATTTTGGCGTTTATAGGGCTAAAATGGAAGGAAAATCGCAAAAAATTGAAAAGTAAGTCAAAAATAGGTATAAATAAATATTCTCAATCTGTGTTTACAACGTATAGGGCCTCTGATGAGCAAACTAGACAAAACAGAAGTATTAAATGCCTTTGAAGCAGCATACCAAGCAGCCAATGGTAAGAAACCTGAAATCACCAGCAAACCTGGTTGGTACAGCATCGACGGCGGCAAAAACTTGCGCCTTGCAGAAGTTGCTGAATTAACAGAGCAGCTAACTTCAGGCGATACGTCTGCACAACCTGCAGCACCTGCTAAGAAAACTAAAACTAAATCAGCAGTGCCAGCTAAAGCAGCTGTTAAAAAAGCACCATTTACTATAACAACAGCTAATGAAGAAGGTTACACTGCCGAAGAGTTTTGGATTGTGTACCTAGCTAAAAAAGATCACGATTGCCGCTTACCTCGCGGTGTTGTGTAATAACTTTAGACTCGTAGCATAAAAAAACCGCTTTTAAGCGGTTTTTTTATGGCCAACAACGTTGAGTTTTGTATTCAACCACCCTGATATATACCCACAGATAACAATAAACACGGTACCAACAAGAACTGGCATAATCAAAAAGTCCCAACTTTGACCACTGACCATAATTAAAATAGGGTTGGCCCCTGCTGCAGGATGTATGGTGTTAGTCAACATCATTGCGGTCACAGCTAATCCAGTCGCAATAGCAATACTGATCGGATCCACGCCTATAAAACTAATAAAAGCCAAACCTATCACGGCAGTGATGAAATGCCCTACAATAACATTTTTTGCTTTTGCTAAAGGGCTTTTTGGTACACCAAACACCAGCACCGCAGTTGCGCCAAATGGTGCCATAAGCCATACACCATAATTCCCTAAACTTTCTAAATATGCTAATACCGAAAGTGTCAGTGCAGAAAAGATACCCGCGATAACGGCTTTGTAAAATACATCATTCATTAATATTACTTCCTTTAGAGGTAGACCGACTTGTCTACATTTAGATGATAGACAAGTCGGTCTACTTATGTCAAGCTTACTTTTTGACTAGGAGCAACCATGGATAAACGTACCCAGATAATTAATACCGCACTCAGTGCGTTCTATCAAAGAGGGATCCATGCGGTAGGCATTAATGAAATACTTAAAGAAGCAGGTGTTGCAAAAAAAACGCTTTATAATCATTTCGTCAGTAAAGATGAGTTGATCTGTGCGTGTTTAGAGCTCAGAGATCAGCGCTTTAATCAGTGGTTGTATGAACAATTAGAAAACTGCAATACCCCCTTCGAAGTGGCTAATGCACTTTTTAGCGCACTCTCCGCTTGGATAGATAATAAAGTCTCTGAGCTTGGACCTTTTAATGGCTGTTTTTTTATTAATACCGCAGCGGAGTTTCCACACAGCGAGCACCCTATCGCGATGCTTTGCAAAGCACACAAAGAATCAGTTTTACAATTATTGTTCGATAAACTCTCACACACAGAACAACTTAAAGGTCAGTTAGAAAAAACCATACAGTTAGCACAATTATTAATGACCTTAAAAGAAGGTATGATCTGTCAAGCTAGAGTGACGCACTCCAGTAATACACTAATGCAAGACCCAGTATTATTACGCCAACTTATAGCAAGTAGCATATAAAAAAAGCGGCTGTTCAGCCGCTTTTGATTGGTTATAACACTAATAATTACTTATCTTCAAAGTACAATTTGTCGCGTGCTTTTTTGCCAACTTCATTCATAGTCGCGGCATCAAATAACCGACCGTTGATCATCGTATAATCAACTTTATCTGTATCACGAATATTAGTCAGTGGATTACCATCAATCACCATTAAGTCAGCAAGTTTACCGACTTCCAATGAGCCGATATTCTGATCAAGGCCGATGTACTTGGCCGGATCAAGCGTCGCCGCACGAATAGCTTCCAGTGGACTCATACCACCTTGAGCAAACATCCAAATCTCCCAGTGCGCTGCAAGGCCTTCGCGCTGACCATGTGCACCTAGATTCACTAAAACACCTAAATCTTGTAGCTCTTTTGCTACCCGTGCATTGTTAAAGTGATTATAGTGATGATCGGGTGCTTTAACACGGCGCATTGAACGTGGTAATAATTGGTTTTTTGGCACAAATTTACTTAAGCGCGGGTGATTCCACACATCAGTCTTATCATACCAATAGTTTTCTCCCCAGATGCCGCCATATGCCACACCAAGTGTTGGCGTGTAGCCTACATCACTTTGTGACCAAAGCTGCTTGATATCATCATAAATATTCGCCACGGGAATTGAGTGCTCAATGCCCGTATGACCATCAACCACCATCGTTAAATTATGCTGTAATAATGAACCACCTTCTGGCACCACCATCATTTCAAGCTCTCGGCCAGCTTCAATTACTTGTTGGCGTTGTTCACGTCGTGGTTGGTTGTATGATTTAACACTAAACGCGCCAACTTTCTTTAATCGCTCTAAGTGAAATTTAGCATCATCTAACGAATCAATGTGTGATGTATAACCTGGCATATTGGCACCATATAAAATAGTACCGGTTGAGAAAATACGTGGGCCTACAATAGTCCCCGCTTTTTGCATTTCGCTGGCTGTAAAAATCTCTGTTGTATCGTTTGATGGATCGTGAATTGTCGTGACGCCTAACGATAGGCCCGCTAAGTTTTTCCAATTTTGCTCAGGAATGATCTCATCGCTGCCTTGTGAACCATGCGCATGCGCATCAACAATTCCTGGCATAATTGTTTTGCCAGATACATCAATTACCTGTGCGCCTTTTGGAATGTTAATATCAACAGCTGTACCAACGGCTTTAATATGTTTACCATCGGTTAATAGTATACCATTTTCAATGACTTGCTCGCCTTTCATGGTAATAATACGTGCGCCCGTTAAAGCTATCATGCCTTTTGGTTCAGCCATTTTGCTACTAAAGCCAATGTTATCGCCACTTTTTACTTTAAAGTCAGCGTCATCCGCTTTATTGATATCAAATAAACCTGCCAAACTTGCATGATAAAGCTCTGGGCCTAGCGTCCAATACAGTTTATCGCTGCTGGCGCTCCAGCTGATATTCTCACCGGCACGAACAGATAACTGCTCAATCGGAAATTGGCTGTCTTTAGGACCAATATTAATGGTTTTACCACTTTGCACTAATGGCGTAACAAACACTTTAAAACGTTCAGCAAAAGCGAGGTACTTGCCATCAGGCGATACTCTAAACTCAGTAGCATGCTCTGACTCATAAAGCTTAGTGATTTTTTTCGAATCAAGTTCAACCACACTTAGCGTTGGCTTAGGCCATGGGCTCATCACAAAAACTCGATCATTAGCTGATGCAAACTGCGGCTGATAACCACTTTTAGAAATTAACTCAGCTTTCCCGCCTTTGCTACTCACTGCATAAATACCCGGATGCAGTGACCAATCAGGGTTTAAAATGCTGCCTCCTGAGGCTTTACGGTACACTACCGTTTTGCCATCAGGACTAAATGTTGGCTCAACATATTTACCTGGCTCTGTGGTAATATCATCACCGCGACCACTACGCGCAGAGACAACTCGAACAGCCCCCTGTTCGTTATCATCCCAGGTTACATAGACTATTTTTTTACCATCACGGGAAAACTGCGGGAACAACTCAAAGTGGTCATTTTGTTCAGTTAAACGCTTTATTTTTCCTGACTCTAAATCGCGTTTATAAATATGTCCTAGCGCTTCAAAAATTGCTGTTTCACCATCCGGCGAAATCTGTACATTACGCAACATTTTTACAGCAAATTCATCGCTATCAATATTTTGTGTAAAACGCACTGCTTGTTGAATTTTCTTACTGGTTTTAACTTCAAATGGTACGGTTTCTACATCGCCATCTTGCACATCAAGTT
Organism: Pseudoalteromonas sp. SG44-1; assembly: GCF_014164315.1. NCBI lineage: Bacteria > Pseudomonadati > Pseudomonadota > Gammaproteobacteria > Alteromonadales > Pseudoalteromonadaceae > Pseudoalteromonas > Pseudoalteromonas sp. SG44-1. The sequence continues at coordinate 37,700 of NZ_JACJEW010000029.1, read as the reverse complement.
TATGAATAGTACCGCCAGCCCAAAATACCAGTTGGTTATTATCTGGTGTCCATGCAATGGTTGGATACACGCCATGAATAGCCCAAGTCTCTTGCATATCACGTTCAAGCTTGTCATATAGCTTAGTATGCTTACCGCTGGTTAAGTCATATAGGTAGAGGCTAGTTTGAAAATCATCTCGTTTAATATACGCAAGCTTCTTACCGTCTGGCGACGGGGTTGGTCTAATCGCGCCGCCCATACCATCAATAATCGTTTCTATCTCACCCGTTTCGCGATCATAGCGTTTGATTTTATAAATGCCAGCAACCGAATCTTTTGAATAATGAAAGGTTTTACCCGGTGTGGCATCATGTGAAAAGTACACATAACGGCCATCCGGTGAGAACATCGGCTCACCTAAATCTTTTTGATCATTCTCACGTTTAGTGAGTTGTACACCTTTGCCACCCGCTTTATGATAAAGCCATACTTCACCTGCGCCTAATGAACGGCTCGCTGTAAAATGCTTACGAGCAACAATATAGTCGCCGTCGGGACTCCATGCGGGGCTGTTCAATAAGCGAAACGTTTCATCGGTTACCGCCGTTTGATTTTCACCGTTTAAATCCATCAACCAGATATTATCACCGCCACCTTGATCAGAGGTAAACGCAATATGTTTACCATCAGGACTAAAACGCGGTTGCATTTGCCATGCGATATCAGAGGTCAGTTGAGTGGCAGTGCCACCAGCCATCGGCATAGTGTAAATATCGCCCAGCAAATCAAACACAATGGTTTTGCCATCAGGACTGACATCGATATTCATCCAAGTGCCTTGAGAGACACTAATATTAGCATCAACAAATTGCCCTTGTGGCGCATCCACTTGCCATTTTTTGTCATCATTATCTTGTGCCTGAGCCTGACCATATAGCGCCAGTGACACAGCTACAGCCATTGCTGTATGAAGCATTTGTTTCATCGCCTTCTCGCTTATTTTTATTGCGGTTTTCATCTTATAAACATGATTGCAACAAAAACGGCAGCAAGTTACCAGCGATATCTGATAAAGCGTCGTTATTTGGCGGTTAATGCCATTTTATTGGATCAAACTGATAATAGCCGACCAATAAACTGTATATTTCAGGATCATAATGGCGCAGCTCACTGGGCTTTTCGAGAAAAGTTTCGGTGATCACGGCAAAAAATTCGGCTTCATTAGTTGCACCATAACTATGAATAACATGCGGCATATTATACGCAACATGAGTTTTTAACTGATTATAAGCGCGGCTAAAAACACGCCCCCACTGTTTATAATCTGCCTCTTTAGCTAATATAGGCGTGCCTGTGGTTTTACCTGTTTCTTGATCAAGTTGGTGAGCAAATTCATGAAACACTAAATTATGTCCGTCACTGGGTAAACGATTCCCTTCAAGCACATCGTGCCAGCTTAGAACTAAAGTCCCTCCAGGCCATGACTCGCCTTGACGAACAGTATTATGATAGCTTACTAATCCGGCACTATCACGAGATGTCTGCGGCGCGTAATAGGCACTTGGGTACAGCAAAATTTCTTTCACATTTTGATAAAGTGGCCATGGTTTATTAAGCACCAACACACATGCATCCGCAGCAATTATTAACTTCATACTCTCGTTTAGAATTAAACCATCACAACCAATAAAGCGTTTTTCATTTAGAAACCAGACAATATGACGCTCTAATTTTTCCCGATCAGCATCCGTCATTTTTTGATAGATAGGCATATACCGTAACAATAATGTTTTTTGCTTTTCATCTAAACGATAATCTTGATACTTTTTTTGCCACAAGCGGTTTTGAATAACCGGCCAACGCCAATAAACAACTACAAACGCAATCAGCGCAAATATTAATAATCCATTTACCATTACGAGGTCCTATCAACAGGTGTAGCTTATTAATATGTCCTGTGAGGATAAAATTCAATCATCTAGCCTAGCAACAGCTAAAAAACCGCCCATAACTATGTTAAAGGCGGTCAACTATATTATTACGTAAAATCAATTATATTAACGATATAAACGGTCCCATGCACAAGTACGGTAACCATTACGCTCAAAGTAGAAACGATTACAATTGTCATCGTAGTTGCTATTGCCGACATCAATACGATGACCACTAATATATTGATTATGTAATGACACCTGCTGGCCGTTATACAACAAAGTAAAATGCACGTGAGGACCTGATGATTGTCCCCCTTCACATAGTGCTTGGTTATAATTGTTCGCATAACGACCGAGCCATGCACCTGGCTGCACAAAATCACCGCTACTATACTGCAGATTAGACATATGATAATAGTTGGTTGAATATCCACTCGAATGCGTTACGCGGATATTACATGACGAAAAACGTGTGATAGTACCGCCATGCGCCGCTTGAACATATGGTGTATTTGCGCCCCAACCACCAGAGCCATCATTAAAATCAAGCGATGAATATGGATAACCAGAGCCAGTATTAGAGTGAGCCCCACCGCTGTACCAATAATAACCTGATGACCATGGTAAGTTCATTGAAAAACTAGCCGCGGCAAACTGCTGATTGCTACTTTGTAGTGCACTTTTAGAGGATCTTTGTAACTGAGCGCGACTATCAGGGAATAGAAGCTCAAACGTCGCTAAAAAGCCGGTTAGATCGCTCTTAGCGTAATTAACATTATCTTTGCTTAATACTTGTTTTTTAAGAACACTGACCAATGCTACTGTCGCTGCAGTACTGCTGTTGGTATTGACTCTATTGGTGATTTCCTCGCCCGCATACTTTGATGTTTCCGGGGTGGCTTGGCTATCTTGCCACTGTTTATATGCATAAAAACGTTGACTTAACATCATTACCACATCTTCTAGCTGGGCATCAAAACCGTGTTCGTCCGATAAACCTGCAAAAGCATTATTAATATCTGCGTCAGGATCAGAAAGTAAGCCACTTTGCAGCTCAATCAACGCTAAGATAACTTTAGGGTTGATACTTGTATAACCTGCCCAGTGCAAAACACGCTCTTTTTTATCTTCCAGTACAGGCGCATGCAGTGCAAAGAAATTATCCCAATCTTCACGCAACAAGTCATTATTGAACACAAACTGAGTATCGTCCACAGCCACCAAGGAGGTTAACTTAAGTGACTCAATGGACTGTGCAGTAAAGTTAAAATCATTATGCTTATGGCCTTGTGCAAACAACGCTGGCGACACACCTAAAACACCTGCTAAAGCTACATATATCATCTTACTTTTCATCTTTTGTTCCTTCTGTTCACATCAAAAAGACCCCAAAGTGGGAACAAAAGGTATAGCATCAAATTCAACTAAATGTTAATAAAATGTTTTAATATATGTATTAGTATATATTATATACTCGAAAAGCAATGGCCTGTAGCGTGTTTATCTACCAAAAAAACATACACCCATATTGTCAACAAACCAAGCTTCTAGGCGATTTAAATATATAACCTCAAAATTGAATTTGGGATCATCTTAATTATCAATACACAAGTCCATCGTATAGCACTCTTTGTTAATGACACTTACGAGTTTATCTGACCCCAGAATAGTCAATATCTAATAACAGGAAATATATCTGTCGAATACATTATTAACTCAGTGAGACCCCCCTTTTAAGGAAGATAAAAAAGGGAGAGAGTACAAAACTCCCCCCCGTAGAAACAGCTAACCTTTAAAGCACAGGTAAGGTAATTTTGCCTGTAACAATTTCAGAACTGCCTTTTACAGCATACTCATAACCAAAAGTAACATTATTTTTACTGCTTAATTGATTGTCATCAAGATTTTCTATTTGATAAGTATTATTTGATAACTTATACCACTGACGATCAGGAAGGCTTGTGTAGAAATCAACAGAGTAGTCATCAATTAAAATAGTTTCATTAACAGCAACTGAAACTGTATTAATCTCGCTAATATTTATGTTGCCATCAGATACAATTGTGCTCTCAATTAGTGCAGGATTTACTTTTCCATTGGCTGTATAGCCTAGCAAATTAACTTTAAAATGACTTAAGGTTGCTATTGATGCTGGTAAGTAAAGACTACCATTGTTTGATTTACGCTTAAAACCAACATCTTCATTAGCTGTATTCTTAAGTACTATAGTTTTGCCGTCAGTTAATCCGTTATTATTATCCCAACGCAATTGATTGATATCAAAAGGAGATTGATCTGCAATACGAAATGAGCTTGCGGCTGAGATATTCACGACTTCACCTGTAGACTTCACACTGACTTTTTCAATGTTATACTCATAATGGCCGCCGACAAGAGGAGCGGCTGGTGACAGAGTAACAAATGTATCGTTATATTTAAGCGATGAGGTAAAAGGAACAGAAACGTCATTAAACGAAATTTGCGTTACGCCTTGTGCAATAAAATCGTTTTCATCATCAGTACCTTTAACAACCGTTATTTGACGTTTCTTAATTAATGACGCAGCACTATCAACTAACTCAATAGGCGCTTCCATAAACATATAGAAGTTTTGAGATGTTTCATCTGCTATGGCACTAACAACTCGCGGCCTAGAGGAAAACGACGATACTCTTGGCTTTATTACTAGTGATAAAACACCATCGTCTAGTTCATAAAAACGATTTAAATTATTAAAGCTTGAGTTAGTAACTGACACCCCACCATTTGTAGCATAAAGATTTACTTCACCTGTATCATAGCGATTACCTGAACTATCTACGAAACTAGGTAAAAGTAGTTTCATCTTTGAACTACCATTATATTCAAAAATATACTCTTTACTATCAGCATCGAAAGTTGCTGGCGTTCCTTTAGTAAGATTTTTTAATGAAACAAAGTTCAAATTATCAAATGTATTACCAAGTTCATTAATTACTGAAACACGGACTTCAAACTTTGCGTTTTCAGCTGTTTTAGAAACATACAAAGTATTTCCGTTGGTTAACTCGCTTATATTAATTTGGCTAATACTGTCTGACTGATTGTTATAACTAAAATCATCAACAGCATCATTGTCAACATCAAGGTCCATTAATAGCAGATCAGTAAAACCGGCTACTTTAGCAATAGAGTACATACCAGTATCTGCATTATAGGTAGAACGAATAAAATGTTCATTACGATTCGAAAATTCATTGTACATATTAAATGCAGTGGAAATACTGTAACTAAATTCAAGCCCTGCTACAGGTGTATTTTCACCATTAAGCAGTACTTCAAACTGCACAGTTTCAGCACTTGAAACTTCTAAACTTCCCAATTGAGCTATACCGTAATTCGTTTTACCGTAAAAAGCACGCTCCTGAAAAGAACCATCAGCACTGGAGACAAGCAGAACAAAGTCAGAGTTTTTTGGAAGCTCATTTAATTCAAATAAACCGTTTGAAACAGCGACAGGCTCGCTCCAGTCATTACCAATTTTAATTGATACTTGGGCATTATTAACAGACTCACCTGTTAATAAGTGTTTAACTGATCCAGTTAAAGTTACACTTTTTAGCTCAGCTTGAGCATCAGTATTATTTTCAATAGCAGCTACGATATCGTCATTATTATCTTCAACTTCTAGGCAACCAGAAAGGAAAAAACTAGATGAAATAGCAAGTGCAATAGCAGATTTTCTTAACATTTAAACTCCATGTATTTATTATTTTTACCCAGATTGGGCTCATGTGAAGTATACCGAAGTACTTGCTTATAACGCAACAATACAATCCCAAATCAGGGGCTTAAGTATCTGAACATAAGATGAATTGTCTATTTATCCCCCACAACCAACTGGATTGTTTGTTTTTATAGCAATTAATGTATAAAATCGACTGTCCATTTAATATAGAAAATAACATTAGCAATAAGTAAAGTTAAAGTATTCATAGTAAGTAATTTAACTACGAAGGATAACAGTCAAAGAATTTTTTAATAACCTTTTCACTTCACATTTTAATCTTTATATTTTATTTATTTCGACTCGATTTCGCCCATTACTTTTTGCTTGATAAAGCGCTTGGTCAGCTTGCGCCAGTAACCTGTCATAGTCATTAACTGCCAATGAATCTGCGACTCCAAAACTAACCGTTACCGATAACCCGCTAGCTATGTTTGAAAAATCGTAGTTTGCAATTTGCACACGTAATTCTTCACATAATTGAGCGGCTTGTTGCGCGGTTTTATGAGGGAATAGTAATGTAAATTCTTCACCTCCCCAGCGAGCAACTTGACTATCATCACTCTCATTGAGCTCTCCTAGTATATGAGCAACTACGCAAATTACACGGTCGCCAACAATATGTGACCACCCGTCATTAATTCGCTTAAAATGATCAATATCCATAATCGCAATAGCCAGAGGTGAATCATGTTGCTTAAAGTCAGCAAAATTATCCGCGAGCCAACAATCAAAGGCACGACGATTTGGCAAATCAGTTAGTTGATCATGGGTTGCTTGATGAGCAAAGGCATCTGTTTGTTGTTGTAGATCATTAGTTTGTTGCTCAACCCGCTTGATCAGCTCGATTTCTATTTTTTTATAATGATAAAGTCGGTATCTATAAAGCCCGTAGACCAATGCTAATAAACCGATAAAAACCATGATCTTAAAAGTAGTTTTTTGCCAGAAATATGACTGGATCACAAACGTTAAGGTTTTATCATTATCTTGCCATTGCCCATTAGGGTAGCCAGAACGTACTTTGAACGTGTACTTGCCCGGTGGTAAGTTAGTATATTCTGTAATACTGAGTTGATTACGGTTAACCCACACATTGTTATAGCCAGCCAATTGGGTCTGATAATTCAATCGATGGGGCATAATAAAACTTAAGCCCGCATAATGAAAAGAGAGCCGCGAAACACCCAGCGGTAAAATGATTTCCTCATCTTGCTGCACTAAGGGGGTCATTTTGCCATCTACATACATGGCCTCAATAATTGTCGGTAATGTCTTCTTAGTAGCTTGCTTTAATCGTTCAGGGACGATAGTACTTGCCCCTTGCGCTGTAGCAATCCAAATACTGCCATCTTTATGCAACACCGCAGCAGGATTAGACCCGCCATTAGCCTGGGCGCTAAGCATGCCGTCTCCTTCATCATATAGCTGATACTGGATTGGCAACGCATTATTTTGTGCTAACTGGGCGAGTCGCTGTTTGACTTGCTGTTGATTAACTTGGATCACACCGCGATTACTAGATAACCAAAACGAATCTCCCTGTGCCACAACTTGAAACAACTTATCAACTGGCAAGCCTTGTTCACGCCCAAGAATACTCATCTCTCCGGTTGGGATATGACACCGGACAAGACCACGGTCTGTCGCCATCCAGATATATTCAGACTCAGCATAAAAACCAAAAGCATATGCAGCATCAAAATGGGCTGGAAATACTTTAGCCGTAAACTTTTCTAAACTTGGGCTAAAAAATGCGACCCCAACGCCGGTTCCAATCCATACATTGCCATAATTGTCTTCGCTAAGGGCTATAATAAAATCACCAGGTAAACCATCTACACTTGAAAACTGCTTCAGTGATCCATCCACATCTATTCGTGTCAATCCTGCTGCGGTTCCTACCCATAAGCGCCCTGCACTATCAAATAATAACGCCCTGACCTCATTGCTGGCTAAGCCATTTTTACGATCTAGAACAGGATAAGCTTTACCATTGATAATCCTCATCAAACCTGAGGTATAAGTCCCTAGCCAAATATGTCCTTGCGCATCCTCAGCTAAACTTAAAACCGATAACGAATCATTCCCATAAGCAGCAGGGAATGTGTTTACTTTATTATCTTCAATACGGTTTAAACCTAGGCTGCCGCCTACCCATAAGCTACCATCTGAATGGGACAGCACGGTGCGAACATAGTCCCCTGTTAAACCGCGTTTTGTGGTCCAAGTTGAAAAAGCAGCTTCACGCAATCGGTACAAACCGCCATTTGTGCCAACCCAAATACTATTTTCACGATCTTGTAATAGCGATAAAATCCGATTGGCTGGTAAACCAGCGTCAGCATCAAGTTGTTCAAGTCCTAACGGGCTTAATCGAAACACCCCTTTATTGATCGTACCAAACCAAAGATCATCATGATCATCTTGTAAAATACTTGAGATAGCCTCATCTTTAAGCTGAGCATGAATACTGACAAAACGGTTGTTCACCTGCTTCCATGCGCCTTGTTCACTGCCTACAATGAGTTCACCTTGGCGGGTCAAATACAAGGTGTATATTGGACTTTGTGGTAAACCTGAATCGGGAGTAATTAATCGCGCTGTTTTATTATTAATTTGATACAAGCCTTTGCTGGTTGCAGCCCAAATCATACCGGCTTTGTCTTCTATTAGGCGATAAGCACTGAAGTTTTCTAAAATCGCCGTGTCCGGCGCACTATCAAACTCTCGATATACAACACCTTGGCCCTCAAGAGCTAACCAAGTTTCATCGGAAGGTGTTTTTAATACATGATTTACCATCGCAGTGGCATTAGGCTTAGCGTGCCATTGCCCTTGATATAAATGACTGATCCCACCTCGGGCACCCACGATATATAAACCGCCATCAGCTTGTGGGGCTAAACTACGTAAACCAGAATCTGGTAAACCAGTTATTTCCGTGCGTGTAAATAGTTTAAACTCACGGCCATTAAATCGGGCTAATCCTTCCCATGTGGCAATCCATATATAGCCATCATTTGTTTGCACCACACTATTGATACTATTGTGAGGCAAACCAGAACGGGTATTCCAAGTTTCGGCAAAGTAGTCATTAAGAGGTAAACGGGTTTGCTCAGCAGCAAAGCTGCTAAAAACAACAAAAAAGAAAAAGCAAAGACCTAAACGAATCATTATACTAAACGCCTTCGTAATTATGGCGAGCTAACAACTTAGCATTAACGCAAATTAAATAGATAATGATTTACTAGTAGTTAATTATCATTATATTTTTTGTATAGGAATTATACTAACATAGTCTGAGTTTTATTTTCATTAACTAAATAACACAATTCGTTTACGACTACGCTAAGCACACAGAGCGTCTATGCTTTGCTGCAGCTGGTCAATAAACTTCGCTACATGTAAACCATCCATCAATGCATGGTGCACATCTATTGAGATAGGCAATGTCCCCTTTTGCGCATCAAACTGTCCAAACACTAATTTAGGAATGCCGAAATGATTACCTTGTGTATGTGCGTGAGAGAAGCTTGTAAAGTTCAACCACGGTAAAACCGAAATATGGATCAAATCAGTCTGACCTTCGGTTTGCGCAAAAGCAGTTGAGAATAATGGCTGTTGCTTTGCAGCTAAGCTAACTTTATTTGCATGCACTTGAAAGTCGTTAAACGTAGCTTGTTGTGAAAAATAGCTAAACCTAAAGGTATCATCATCAGCAAGCTCTACAACACTGGCACGTTGAGCAGCTAGTTGCCAAGGTACACCGTCAATGATCCTCAGTAACATTGGTTGATAAGCATTGCTTGCCTGCAATGTCGCATAGATATAGGCATGAAAAAAAGAGCATTGCTGTGATTTACAATACCGATACAGCGCCCCCATATCTAATTGTACACATACATTAAAGTAGGGTTGCGTAAACTCTTTAAACAGTGAGAAATGTTGTTGGCGTGGCCATGTGGCTAAATCGATGGGCGTCATATCTTTAGAAACTATATAGGTCAGGATGACCGTATCGTGAGGGATTTACTGAATAATGTAAAGGCGTGCAATTGCACGCCTATAACGCGTTTATTATAAACCGTTTTTGATGATCTCTTGTGCGAGTTCGTCTGCGATCAAATGCGTTGATTTTTGCTCTTTCTCACTACGCGAAAAAATTTCAGTTAAGGTTTTGAAAATCCCCTCAACATGTTTATTTGATGCCTCAGCACTGTAACCTTCTGGCGCTGTTTCATAATAAACATTAATAATACCACCTGCGTTAATCACATAATCTGGTGCGTATAAAATACCTTTTTCACGAATGATCTCACCGTGGCGAGACTCGGCTAATTGGTTATTTGCACAACCAGCAATAATTGTCGCCTTAATGCGTGGAATAGTCGCATCATTTACTGTTGCACCAAGTGCACACGGTGCATATACATCGACATCAAGGTCGTATATTTCATCAATGCCTACAGCAGTCGCTGCAAAATCATTCACGACTCGATCAATTGCCACTTGGTTGATATCAGTTACAAACAAGATCGCACCCGCGTCATGCAAATGTTTACATAAGCCATAAGCAACAGCGCCTAAGCCTTGTACTGCCACTTTAATGCCACTCAAGTCTTGGTGACCACGTTGATGTTGTAACGCCGCTTTAATTCCTAAAAATGTGCCATACGCTGTAAATGGTGATGGGTTACCACTTTTACCTTCAAGGCCTAATACATAGTTAGTTTCTTTATTCATAATAGCCACATCATCACAGGTGATGTTTACATCTTCAGCAGAATAGTAACTACCATTTAAGCGCTCTAATTGGCGACCAAATGCACGGAATAACTGTTCAGACTTAATTTCTTTGGCATTACCAATGATCACAGATTTACCACCACCAAATGGTAAACGTGCTACCGCATTTTTGTAGGTCATACCCTTTGATAAACGAAGCGCATCGACAACAGCGTCGTCATCACTTGCGTAATCCCACATTCTGCAACCACCAACAGCAGGACCTAAATTAGTATTATGAACGGCAATAATTGCACGAAGGCCTGATTCTTTATCTGAACAAAAAACCACTTGTTCGTGGTTATCAAAATCAACTCGATTGAACACAGCCACTTTATCTTACTCCGAAATTTGTAACCCGTGAGAGGGTATGCACGCTGAAATTGCCGAGACTCTACCACTTCATATTACAGCTTGCCACTATATGAGATGATAAAACCTATCAATATCAGGCGCTGTAATAAATAAGCTAATTTATCGCAATTTTAAACATTTTAAATTCAAAAAAAGTTACTTTTTAGAATAGCTAATTAACTTAACTAAAAATATAGCATGATAACGTTTACGTGAACGTCAATTTGAATATTATTGTAAAGTTTAAATTACAAGGCAATAAACAGCAACAAGAGAGTAATGATGGGTGTTTGCGGGAGATTAGGTGGTTTACATCCAACTGGTCAGAGCTGATAAGCGGTATCTGAGAAGACTCAAATACCGCATAATAAAGCGAATACTTATTTTAACTTAGCGTCTAACTCTGCAATTTTAGCTTTCCAAATTGCTGGGCCTTGGGTATGCGCATTTGCGCCTTCACTATCCACTGCGACAGTGACTGGCATATCTTCTACTTCAAATTCATAGATAGCTTCCATACCTAAATCTTCAAATGCCACTACACGGGCTTTTTTGATTGCTTTAGATACTAAGTAAGCTGCTCCACCTACGGCCATCAAATACACAGATTTATTGTTTTTGATAGACTCAACTGTTGCAGGGCCACGTTCCGCTTTACCAATCATGCCAATTATGCCAGTTTTTTCTAGCATCATGTCAGTGAATTTATCCATCCGAGTTGCTGTTGTAGGACCTGCAGGGCCCACTGCTTCATCACGTACCGCGTCAACTGGGCCAACGTAGTAAATAAACTTATTGTCAAAATCAACACCTGCTGGTAACCCTTCACCAGAATTGATCATATCTTGCAGACGTTTATGCGCTGCATCACGACCAGTTAATATAGTCCCTGACAGTAATACTGTTTCGCCCATTTTCCATTCATGCGTATCTTCTTTAGTTAGCGTATTTAAGTCAACACGACGCGTACCCTCACCCACTTCAAATGTGACTTCTGGCCAATCTTCAAGTTTTGGCGCTTTTAAGTTTGCAGGACCTGAACCATCTAATGTGAAATGTACATGGCGAGTCGCCGCACAATTTGGGATCATAACCACAGGTTTTGAGGCCGCATGAGTCGGTGCGGTTTTTATTTTCACATCAACCACTGTTGTTAAACCGCCAAGGCCTTGTGCGCCAATACCGAGCTTATTTGCGCGCTCAAATATTTCTAAACGAAGTTTCTCTTCGGTGGTTTCTGCGCCACGTTCCATAAGCTCATGGATATCAACTGGATCCATAAGTGATTCTTTTGCCATTACTGCGGCTTTTTCTGCCGTTCCACCAATACCTATACCTAGCATGCCTGGTGGACACCAACCAGCGCCCATGGTCGGCAAGGTCTTTTCGACCCATTCAGCCACATCATCAGATGGATTTAGCATCACCATTTTACTTTTATTTTCAGAGCCGCCGCCTTTTGCTGCCACCATAACTTCAACATTGCCGCCTGCCACTAAATCAATGTGCACGACCGAAGGCGTATTATCTTTGGTGTTTTTACGGCTACCTGCAGGATCTGCAACAATAGATGCACGCAATGGATTATCTGGATTCAAATAAGCACGACGCGTCCCTTCGTCAACCATTTGCTGTACGGTTAAATCTGTTTTGTCCCACTTAACATCCATACCTACTTTCACAAAACAGGTAATAATACCTGTGTCTTGGCACAAAGGACGTTTGCCTTCTGCCGACATCCGCGAGTTAATTAAAATCTGCGCAATGGCATCTTTTGCCGCTTTACTTTGTTCTTTGTTATAGGCTTTTTCGAGCGCTTGAACAAAATCAAGTGGATGATAAAACGAAATATACTGCAATGCATCTTCAATGCTATCAATAAAGTCTTGCTGACGAATTGTACTCATAGGGGTTCCTTAAATTACCTTTACGTGAGAACACGTAAACTAGGCCAAACCAGTGACGGTGGTTTGTACAGCGCTTAGGCAACGTCACTAAACGCTGCCAAAAAATTATAACTTATGATACCCTCCTAGCCCGTTTCGAGCCAGTTCTTCAGGGTAAAAAAATAGATGATAAAGCAACAAAAAACCTGTATTCAATTAGACATTTCGCTCAACTGCCTAGAGGTTTTCGCCTATTTTGCCCATTTACCTTATGCCGTGCTGCTGGATTCAGCCAACAGCGACCATATAAATAGTCGTTACGATCTGATTGCTATTGCGCCAAAAATGCGCCTCGAAGTTAAAAATAACCACACGTTTATTGATGACAAGGCAACTGAACAAGATTGTTTTAGCATTATTAAAGCACAGCTAAATACTCTAGATAGCAGTAAAACTCAGCCTAACCTACCTTTTAGTGGCGGCTGGCTCGGGTATTTTGGTTACGACCTTGGCCGAGTCATTGAAAAACTTCCCAGCCAAGCTATCGATGATATCGATATGCCACAACTAGCTATTGGTCTCTATCTGGATGCACTTATCTATGATAAAAAGCTGCACAGTTGGTTTTATGTCGCACAGCCTGATGTTGATAGATCAGCAATGTATCTACAGGAGTTAGCTCACGCCTCTCCAATTACCTCGCCATTTGAAATCACCCGAGGCTGGTCATCAAATATGAGCCGCGCACAATACAGCGCTAAGTTTGCAAGAATTCAGGGGTATTTAAAAAGTGGCGATTGTTATCAAATTAACTTAGCACAGCGTTTTACAGCACAGTATCAAGGCTCACCGTGGCATGCTTATTGTACTTTGCGCGAAGCTAACAAAGCACCATTTTCAAGTTTTATTAATCATCCTGATGGCGCTATTTTATCTATTTCTCCTGAGCGCTTTATTGCCATTAATGATAATCAGGTTGAAACCAAGCCAATCAAAGGAACGCTGCCACGGTGTCTTGATAAAAAAGAAGATGCGTTACAAGCAACTCGATTACAAAATTCAGCGAAAGATCGCGCTGAGAATGTGATGATTGTTGATTTACTGCGCAACGACTTAGGTAAAGTTGCCAAACCTGGTACCGTGCAAGTCCCGTCACTCTTTGCGATTGAAAGTTTTCCTGCAGTACACCACTTAGTCAGTACCGTGACAGCAAAGTTAGCTGACGATAAAACTGCGGTTGATCAGTTGTATGCTGCTTTTCCGGGAGGGTCAATAACCGGTGCACCCAAAATTCGTGCGATGGAAATCATTGAAGAATTAGAACCGCATCGGCGCAGTATTTACTGTGGTTCAATCGGTTATTTAAGCGCTTGTGGCAATATGGATACCAGTATTACCATCCGAACTTTAGTGTGTCACAAACAACATATTTATTGTTGGGCTGGCGGCGGCATTGTTGCTGATTCACAAGTGGATTTGGAATACCAAGAAACTTACGATAAAGTAAATAAAATCTTACCTTTATTGAAGTAACCTGTGTGAATAGCAAACAGCTTATGGCTCGTTTTCAGCTAACTGCGCCTGCCAATGAGTATATACAGCCAGCTGATAAGAGACATTTTAAACAACGTCCCCAACGAGCCAGTGCCGTTATGTTACCACTGATTGATATAGATAACAGCGCGCACATATTACTATGCAAACGCCCGATGTTCTTAAATCACCACCCTGGGGAAATTTGCTTACCCGGTGGTAAGCATGAGTTGAGCGATGCAAACTTACGCCATACTGCACTGCGTGAACTTAGTGAAGAGCTAAATATCGCCCCATCAAATGTCACTGTCATCGGTCAATTAAGCGATTATTCTACTCTTACCGGCTTTACGATTACACCGTTTGTTGGTGTATTAGCCCCAGATACACATTGGCATGCAGACCAAAATGAAGTGGCCGCCAGTTTTTTGCTGCCCGTCAGCGCACTCGCTGATGTAAACAATTGGCAACCCTTACCTTTTCATCGCTTTGGCAAAACGATTACTTTACAAGGTTTTTCAACTCCTTACGGACTACTTTGGGGAGCTACTGCTAGCATTATTAAAAACTTTACAAAACAGCTTGCCATACCAGTATAAATCTCAATTGCAAAGGGTTACAAGGGTACAATTACGCGTTATTATGTGCGACCGTTCAAAGGCAGCAATCGTGCTGAGTAAAAGTAGAGTAAAGTTATTATGATCAGTGCATTCGATATGTTTAGTATTGGCATTGGCCCGTCATCATCACACACCGTCGGCCCAATGCGCGCATCGCGTTTATTTGTTAACGAACTACAACAACAAAACTTGTTAACCGATGTCACCAGCATTAAAGTTGAGCTATATGGCTCATTGGGACAAACAGGTATCGGCCATGGTTCAGGCAAAGCAGTTATCCTCGGACTTGCGGGTTATGATCCGGAAACCATTGATGCCGATTTAGTAGACGATATTCTCGCTAAAATTGAAAATGAACAAGTGATCCACTTAAATCAAGTGCATCAAGCAAAGTTTCCAAAACAAGGAGCGATTGTATTCCACCGTCGTAAAACTTTGCCAAAACACTCAAATGCAATGGAGATCATTGCTTTTAAAGGCGACGAAAAACTCCATAGTAAAGTTTACTATTCAATTGGTGGCGGTTTTATTGTTACCGATGAAGAATTTGAAAACGAAAAACAAGCTGCGCTCACTGTCCGTGAAGAAAATCCAGCCCCCTTTCCATTTGGCAGTGCCAAAGAATTATTAGAAATGTGTAAGGAGTCAGGCTATAGCGTATCAAGCTTGATGATGAAAAATGAAAAAACCTTACGCACAGAAGATGAAATAAAAGATGAACTATTCAATATTTGGCAAGTAATGAAAGCCTGTATTGAACGCGGTATGCGCACCGAAGGAATTTTACCTGGTGGTTTGAAAGTTAAACGTCGCGCCCCTAGCCTGTACTTAAAGCTCAATATTGAAGTCAGCAATGACCCCCTACGCGCAATGGACTGGGTGGATTTGTTTGCCCTTGCTGTTAATGAAGAAAACGCTGCAGGTGGCCGTGTAGTTACAGCCCCAACTAATGGCGCAGCAGGTATTTTACCTGCGGTATTAATGTACTACCACACATTCATTAAAGAAATAGACCGCGATATTGCAACTCGTTATTTATTAACTGCCGCTGCAATTGGCATCCTGTATAAAAAGAATGCCTCAATTTCAGGTGCTGAAGTTGGTTGCCAAGGCGAAGTTGGCGTCGCATGTTCAATGGCTGCTGGTGCACTGACTGAAATTGTCGGTGGCAGTGTATTACAAGTAGAAAATGCCGCTGAAATTGGCATGGAGCATAACTTAGGGTTAACCTGCGACCCTGTCGGTGGATTAGTACAAGTGCCGTGTATTGAACGTAATGCGATGGGAGCTATCAAAGCAATTAATGCATCGCGTTTGGCTATTCGTGGCAGTGGCGAGCAAAAAGTATCATTGGATAAAGTTATTAAAACCATGCTTGATACTGGTAACGATATGAAAACTAAATATAAAGAAACCGCTCGCGGTGGCTTAGCTGTAAATATAATTGAGTGTTAAGTTTTATAGTCATTAAAAAAGCCGCAATATGCGGCTTTTTTGTTTTCAAAAGATTAAAGTCACTTAACCGGTAACTCTATATCTTCAAACAGCTTATCTACGTCATCTTGATTACGTAGTAAACTCGCTCGCTCAACCCGCTCTTTGGTCAAATGTGGTGCAAAACGCTCTATAAAATCATACATATACGTACGTAAAAAGCTGCCTTTTCTAAAGCCAATTTTAGTGGTGCTGGCTTCAAATAAATGGCTTGCATCAATACACACTAAATCGGTATCTGCAATTTGATCAATCGCCATTGATGCTACAACACCCACACCTAAACCTAAGCGTACATAGGTTTTAATCACATCGGCGTCAGTTGCTGTAAATACAATGTGTGGTTCAAGTCCCTGCGCATTAAATGCTTTATCAAGTTCTGAACGGCCAGTAAAACCAAATACATAAGTAATAAGTGGATACTGGGCAATATCGGCAACGGTCAGCGACTCTGCTTTTTTAGCTAGTGGATGGTCTTTTGCCACCACAATACTGCGATTCCAGTGATAGCAAGGTAACATTACTAAATCAGAGTATAAATGCAGTGCTTCAGTGGCAATTGCAAAATCAGCATCGCCTCGAGCAGCAGCATCAGAAATTTGCTGCGGCGTACCTTGGTGCATGTGCAATGACACCGCAGGGTACTTTTTCATAAATCCTTGGATCACACTTGGCAGTGCATACCGTGCTTGGGTATGTGTGGTGGCAATATTCAACTTACCTTGATCAGGTAATGTATGCTCATTTGCAACCGCCTTAATACCCTCTACTTTAGAAAGGATCTCACGGGAAATATTAATTATTTCAGTGCCCGCGCTGGTAACGTGGGTTAAGTGTTTTCCACTTCGCCCAAAAATCTGCACGCCCAACTCATCTTCCAACATACGTACTTGCTTAGAAATACCTGGCTGTGAGGTAAACAAACTTTCAGCGGTTGCTGAAACATTAAGTTTATGATTTTGGACTTCGACGATGTATCTGAGTTGTTGTAATTTCATGGCTGCATTTTTTAGTGTAGTTATACTGCTTATTTATAAATGCTACATCGCGTCAAGCCAAGTTTTTTCTGATTAACAATAGAAAAAGGCTGTCTGGAATCGTATTTATAAGGTTATTTGCTTAGGCTAGCATAATCCCTCGTCTTGAGGTAGCCATCTTTTGAGCTGACGCGCAAAATGAAAAAATATCATACGCAGATAGTAATAAATGATGAGAAAGTGAATTCTTTTTTACATAAGCCGCGCAAAACTATCCCGTTAGCATATATTTAATGTAAGATTAAAATTATTAGCTTGTGAAATTTGAGACCTAAACCATGATCGTTTCTATTATTATTATGTTGATTGTTGCACTGATTGTCATTGCCCTCTGGGTCAGTGCGGTACAACAGCATAAAGAGAAACAAGAAACAGAACGCCGTAAAGACTTAACCAAACAAAAAAAAATCATTGAAGAATCAGAAGATGTTCTAGTAAATAGCGCCAACATACCTATGTCAGAACATATTTTACGTATTCTGCAACGGCGTATTCATGATGCGTTAGCAGCAATGGTGCAGCTATCTCCTAATTCAAAAGAGTTAAAGAATCGCTTAAAAGAAGCCAATGAACGTTTAGGGAACTCAATCGACACCGCTAACTCAGAAAACTTAGTGTTACCCGATAACGACAAGCAATTAATAGCACTTATTCAAGGTATCAAGAAAGTACGTGCAGTGCTTCGCTCAGAGCATGGTAAAGGAAAAGTAGACAGCCAAATTTTTATTGCTGAAGACAAGCGCTTAGAAAAGCTCCAATTACGAATTAATATTGAAAGCCAGATTAAACGAGGTATCTCAGCGCGCTCTGCGAATATGGTCGGTTCTGCACGCCAATACTTTGAAAAAGCGTACGCAACTGTATCAGCAGTAGCTTATAGCGACGATTATATAACTACAAAACGCCAAGAACTCGAAGGTTATTTAGAAGCAATAAGCACCGACCTTAAAGCCTCCAATGCAACTGCACTGAAGAAAAAAGCAGAGCAAGAACAAGATGATTTAGACGTGCTTTTTGCACCAAAGAAAAAGTGGTAAACCACTTTTTCTTTGTATTAACTTAGGATAAAAACGCAAATTTTATCACAAACATCGCTGTCAATATCCACACACTGATGCTTACTTGTTCTCGTTTACCACACAATACTTTAACAGCTGTATAAGAAATAAAGCCCAGTGCAATGCCATGAGCAATGGAGAATGTTAGCGGCGTCATCAGTAATACCACACTCACTGGAATGGCATCTGTCATATCATCCCAATTTACAAACTTGAGGTTTTGTAGCATTAGCACCGACACGTATAAAATAGCTCCCGCAGTTGCATAAGCTGGCACCATTTTCGCCAAAGGTGCAAAAAACATCATCAATAAAAAGCACATTCCTACAACCACAGCTGTAAGTCCTGTTCTGCCACCCACAGACACCCCTGCAACTGACTCTATATATGAGGTTGTGGTCGAAGTGCCCAATACTGAACCGGCAATGGTTGCGGCACTATCAGCACTTAATGCTCGTCCTAAACGTGGCATATTACCTTTTTCGTCCGCTAAGCCTGCTTTTTGAGTTACCGCAACTAAAGTGCCTGATGTATCAAATAAATCAACGAACAACAATGCAAAAATGACGCTAAGCATTGACAACTCAAATGCCGCTGAAAAATCAAGTTGCATAAAAGTAGGCGCAATTGAAGGTGGCATAGATATCACGCCTTGATACTCTACCAAACCCAGACTTAGCGCGATCACAGTTACTAATAAAATACTGATCAAAACACCGCTTTTAAAATCACGATAAAGTAGCGCTGCAATAACAAAAAAGCTAAAAATAGCCAACAATGGACCGGCAGCCGTTATATCACCCAGCTGCACTAATGTTGCAGGGCTGGCCACAATGATCCCGGCATTTTTAAGCGCAATTAACGCTAAGAACGCTCCAATTCCTGTTGCAATGGCTTGCTTTAACACCAATGGAATAGCATTAATTATCCACTCCCTGACTTTGAACAAACTCAGGAACAAGAAAATACAGCCCGACATAAACACAGCCCCTAATGCTGCTTGCCAGGTATAGCCCATACCTAATACAACACCATAAGTAAAGAAGGCATTAAGCCCCATACCAGGAGCCAAAGCTAACGGATAATTTGCCCAAAAGCCCATGATAAAGCAGCCAATAGCGGCAGCAATACAAGTTGCCACAAACGCAGCACCTTGATCCATACCAGCTTCAGCCAACATAGCAGGGTTGACAAACACAATATAAACCATAGTAATAAAGGTAGTGAGACCAGCAATACATTCGCGGCGCACAGTCGAGTTGTGGTCGCTAATTTTAAATAACGCGTCGAGCATAAGTGAGTTTCATTTTAGATGACAATAATTGCGTGATTTTATCATATATTTCAAGAATAACAGGACAATTAACCTGATATTAGACTAAACTGAGCAGGTAAATGACAACAATAATATGTGTGGCACTATGACAGATACCTCGCCAATTGGCTTAGATTTAGAACAACAGTTAGAAAACGTATTATCGTTTATCACCCAACCGAGCAAAGCCCCACACAGTGCGGTTAAAGCTGATACTCCTGATAACACTGTTAATAAAGCCCTGTATTATTTAAAAAATGATCAACCTCCTCTCGCAGCTAAATGGATGCGCTTAGCTGCAATGTCAGGTAATCAGCGAGCCCAATTTTATCTCGGATTATTTTTTATCAAAGGCCAAGGCGTACCTACTAGTGTTTTTCATGGCGCGGTATGGCTAAGTTTAGCCAGTAGCCAAGGCTATGAGCCTGCAGCAACTGCCTTAACTGATTTACGTAAACATCTAACCACCCGCCGCTTTAAAGATGCCCAGTGTTATGCAGCAACACTGTATGAGCAAATACACCAACAGCAGTTTGCTCACCTGATCCCCAACTCACCTTGAAAAGGGACTAATCTACCCTTTTCATTAAAATCAATTGCCACCTCAATGTAACTAAGTAATATATTGTTTTATAAAAATTATTTTATTTTATGCACATTTCCAAAGCTGATGGTATCAAATAAATATAAAAATCGTTCAAAAAGATAGCAAAAAACACTTGCACACAAACACTGTATAAACTACTGTATATGAGTACTGTATAAACAACCAGTGAGTGAAACTTATGTTACAGCCAATTACCGTCAGAACAGTTAAAAGCTATCAACAAGATAATTTAAGCGCATCAGTAAATTTGATTCAGATAGAAGATGAGATCTCTGCAACTTTTGAACTTCTAAAGGTGTTACACCATTACAATAATAAAAACGCATGGACGTTACTGATTGCACCGGATCACGTACCAAGTAAAGCTTTACTCGATTCATGTTCTATTGATACCAGTAAACTATTAGTGATCAGGCAAAAGCATCTGGTTAATTTAGAGTATGTACTAAATTCTGCACTACATAACGGTAACTTTGCAGCGGTGATCACCTGGACAGACATTGTGAGAGACAATCAAATAGCTAACCTGTCATTAAAGTTAGATCAAGCCAGTGCAAAACTATACTGTTTTACTAAAACCCAACAAGCTACAGAGATAGCATTAGCACAATAAGCTGTTAAAATGCCGTTTTTTAATAAAGCGTATTTTAATTATGACCTCACTCACTGACAGTCTTTGCTTATGTGGCAGCGAACAAAGCTATAGCGATTGCTGTGAAAAATTGCATTTAGGCAATATACAAGCAACAAGCCCAGAGCAACTAATGCGCTCTCGCTTTGTTGCTTATGCCTTAAAAAATGCTAAGTATATTTACCAAACTTATGCACAAGAAAAACAAGCAGCAAACCCACTCAGAGAAATTGCCGATTTTGCTAATAGTTGCCGCTTTATAAAATTAGCCGTGATCAGTGCAGATCAGCAAGAGTACACTGGTTGTGTTGAATTTTGTGTTAGCTATTTTTATCAAAACTTGTTTTGCCAACTGCATGAAAAATCAAGCTTCATAAAAGAAGATGGCCAGTGGCGTTATCTCGATGGTGAGATCTTCCCTGTTGCAGATATAAAAATTAGCCGCAATGATGAATGCCCGTGTGGTAGTGGTAAAAAATATAAAAAATGCCACAGCGTGTAACACTTTCTTAGAGTATAGTTTTTACCGTAAGTATTTATAAATAATCATAAATTCAAAAAACTCGCAAGCCAATGTGGTCTGTCTAAGTGCGATTAACTCTTTGTTGCTTAACCTAAATTTTGGTTCATGTGTTTTCTAACGCATTGATTTAAAGCACTAATATTACTTTTACTCTCCAGCCAAAATTTTCAGGGAAAATAAGGCGAATTTACGCGTCAATAGCATGCCTATTACAAATAAATTCAACGCAGTTAACATTGAAAAATAGCCGCTGGAGATAGATTTATTATCCGAAGCTCAGATTACTTCCGCCAGTAGAATAACGCGGTAGCAGTAGCGAGCCCACTAGGTTAAAAACCTCTTGTCACGATTAAATCACTCCTAGATTAAACAAATTTTAATTCTGAAAGGTCAACATACTCTAGTACTTCACAACAACACCTATAAACAACTAACTCATCCATAAAGCATATCAATATTGCGTTAGAACCAGCCCCGTAACATGCAAATATCTAGTCATATCAAAAAACAATAAAGGAACAAATGTTAACTAAATTTCAAGTATCAAAAAACACTATAATAAAAACTAGAAAATAAATCGTTATTATTTTTATATTTTTTTAAATAATTAAAACAAAACCTAACCCATTAATTTTAATTAAATATATTTATTTAAAACGCATAAAAACAAAACTAAATGATGAAATTAAAACTAATCAATCAGTAATTAGCATTGCAGAAAGTCATTTTTAGCGCAATAATGCCACCGGTAGCACTGCAGTACAAGCATAAACAGGACTTGATTGTGTTAACATTTTTAACAATTAATTTATTTGATTGTTTTGATCTGAACATACAGTAATTAGGAACAACCAATGAATAAACGTACGTTATTTAAATATTCTTTGCATGCTTTGGCCATAACAACTGCTATATATGGAAACAGTGCACTTGCTAATGCGTCAGGCTTTGCCGCAACGAATGGTGGTACAACAGGTGGTGCTGGTGGCGATGTTGTTTATGCAACAACTGGAACCCAAATTCATCAGGCTTTATGTAACCGAGCATCAAGTGACACACCAATTATCATCCACGTTGAAGGCACCATAAATCATGGCAACACCAGTAAAGTATCTGGAGATAGTTGCAATACTGGGCCAGATCTAATTGAACTAAAAGAAATTAGTAATGTTTCTATTATCGGTGTTGGTAGCGGTGCTCTTTTTGACCAATTAGGCATCCATATTCGTTCATCTTCAAATATCATTATTCAAAATGTTCACGTTAGAAACGTCAAAAAATCAGGCTCCCCCACCTCCAACGGCGGTGATGCAATTGGCATGGAGTCAAACGTCAGAAATATTTGGGTCGATCACGTTACACTTGAGGCCAGTGGTGGCGAAAGTTCAGGATATGATGCTTTGTTCGATATGAAGAGTAATACCAAATACGTGACATTATCTTACAGTATTTTGCGCAACTCTGGACGCGGTGGTCTCGTTGGCTCAAGTGATAGTGACGATACTAACGGCCCTGTTACTTTTCATCACAATTACTATGAAAATATTAATTCTCGCACGCCTTTACTAAGACACGCGACAGCGCATGCTTACAACAACTACTACTATGGACTCGTGTCATCGGGCATGAATCCACGAATTGGCGGTAAAATGCGCGCCGAAAACAACTACTTTAAAAATTCCAAAGATCCACTCGGCACTTTTTATACAAATGACATGGGTTACTGGCAAGTCAGCGGCAACATTTGGGATAATATCGATTGGTCTGAACAAGAAAACAAGCTTCACCCAGCAGGCCCTAATCCAACCTCAACCACAACAATCAACATCCCTTATAACTATCAACTTGATAATGCACAGTGTATACCCAACATCATTGCAGCAACGGCTGGCGCGAACAAAGGCTTACAAACATCAAATGGTCAATGTGGAACAACCACACCCACCGATCCAACACCGGATCCAGATCCAACACCTGAGCCAACACCAGCAGGGGAAAATCTAGCTATTAGTGCCGGTGTTGATGGCAGTTCTAAAGCCAGTGGCTCGAGTTATGGCAATGTGAACGACGGCGATATGTCAACTTACTGGTCACCGTCAGCTACCACGGGCACGATCAATATTAAAAACCTTAACACCACCATAAATGCGATTAAAATAATTGAAACCCCAGCTAGTAAAGGAAGCATTACAGCTTGGTCTTTAGTGAACTACGATACAGGTGTAACACTTACTAACGGTGGTGCTGTGCCAAATGTAATCACTTTTTCTAACACTAACTTATCCAAAGTAAGTTTTGTGATTCATTCCGCCAATGGCGTACCGCAAATTGCAGAGTTTGAAGTCTACAATGGTTATACCGACGGCAATAATGGCAACCCAACCAATACACAAGTCAATGGTACTTACCGCATTACCCCAAAACACAGTGGTGCATCATTAGATATTGCTAACTGTCAAAGTGAAGATGGGGCAAATGTTAGGCAGTGGTCTTGGCTTAATAATGATTGCCAAAAATTTAATATTTCAACAGTCGATGGGGTGTGGCATCGTATTTCACCAGTCAATGCTCCTTCTAAAGGGTTAGAGGTCTATACGCATTCAACTACAGCGGGTGAAAATATCAATATCTGGACATACACAGGGAGCTATAACCAGCAGTTTCGTTTTCAAAGTGCCGGCTCTGGTAAGTGGCGTATCATCAACCGAAATAGTGAGTTGTGCTTAGACGTCGCAGACAGCAAAACTGCCGATGATGCTAATATTCTGCAATGGACATGTACCTCAGGAGCAGAAAATCAAATGTTTGAGTTAACCAGACAATAACTAACATTTACTGTGAAGGGCTTTGCTAAGCCCTTTATTATCAACCGTGTTCAGTCAGCGCCTCACGAGTAAAGCGTTGTTTATGTAGTCTATAAATAGTCGATAAATTAATAACAATAACAGTCGCTTCCAATAACACGCCGCCAATAGAGCCAACAATTATATTATTTGCCAACCATAAGCACGATCCTGCAAACAGCAAAACACGCATTTTGATGCCCGTTAAGCAAAATAGTGCAAAACAACCCAAACAGGCGGCAACAATCGCAAGGTAATCCGTCCATTGCTGGGCTGTTAGATAACCGATAACCACGGTTAAAATAATAAAAATGGCTGCTATCCACACCGATTTCACCCGCATTGATACGGCTGTACGCCCCGCTGAAAATAAACAGCACAATGATGAAGTGATAGCATTGAGTAAATAAAAGTGCAGTGCATGATTTAGATTCATCACCACCATCATTATTTTTAAACGACGATCATCCTTTTGATAAAAGCACACCAATGCTAAAACAAAGCTGAGTAAACCAAACCCTTGGGCAATCCAACTATCAACCACCAGCCCTATTCCCCACTAAAATAAATATCTCAACCGCTATTGTGGTTAATATACAATCAAACATCTACACGCTATTACAGATTATTTTCAATCATGGTTTTAATGATCCGCGCTTTAACAAAGTGATCTAATTGGTGGGTTTGTATCCACCATGTCGCAGCTTCCATAAGTAATTCTGGATCATCATTTTTGTTGGCAAAAAAAGCATAAAACGACAGCCCAACATTATCTCCCTTCGCCGCTATTTTTTTGTCGCAAACTTGAATGATCTTAGTCCTTAATTCGTCGCGCATTACGGCGTTACCTCACTTCACTTTTTAAACTGCATTGCATTTCAATAAGTTGGTGTTCGCCAACTATTTCAACATCTTTAATATATTTAAAACCATAACTTTCGTAATAGCCTTGCAAATAGGCATGTGCATGAATTTCAATGATCTCAAGGCCAATTTTACCAGCATGTGATAACAAGGCATTAATAACCAATTTAGCAATGCCGGATCCTCGGTATTGCTTTAACACTGCAATCCTTGCCATAACGCCACACCGTCAATTACGTTTCACTAACCGCGCAGTAGCGACTAAAGCACCGCCATCTGTTACCACCACATGCACAGCTCGTTCGTCGCAACCGTCTAAATCTAACTGCTTAGGAATACTTTGTTCGATCACAAATACCTGGTGGCGAATAGCATGCGCTTGCGCAATCAGTTCAGGGCTAGTGCCTAGCGTAACATCCATTTATTGTGACCTCTTAAACATAATCAACGAGCTAATTTTACTGTAATTGTTGTAGTAGCTGAGCTATTTCAGCCTTCAGCGCTTTATCAGGAATTTTATTTGCGCTAACCTGCGCAGCTTGTAAACTTACGATAGCAGCTTCGGTTTGCCCTAGTTCAACATGCATAGTTGCCATCGCATAACCAATTGACGACATATAATCTTTCGCATTGATGGCGTTAGCTTTAGCTAATGCTTTTTCATAGATCAACAACGCATCGGCAAACTCATCGGTAAAATCAGCGAGCGTTTCCCACTGTACAGGATGATCTTTCTCAGTATTTTCATGCTCAATACACAGTGCTTTTAGCTGCCCATAGAGTGAATCGAACGTAACTTGATCTTGCTGCTGTGCAGCATTCATTAGCTCACCGGCTAAGTTCAATACTGATTTATACAGTTTTGTATTCATTATTCTTTCATTACCTTTTGTTAGAAATTACAGCCAAATTAACTATCTTGCATGGCTAAGAACAACAACTCAAAGCGAAACGAAAGAAAATACAAGGCCGAGAGCGTACTATTCTAATACACTCGAGACTAAAATGATTCATTCTAAAGCGTATCAAGCCTAAGGCGGGGAAAAAATCTCAGCTCAAATCAGGTGATAACCCCCCTGTTACAAGTTATCACCTCAGCCAAATTTTTATTGTTTCAAGGCTAACTCTCAGTTTTTGCTGTATCTTTACCACTTGCATGAATAAAATACAGCGCAATACCCAAACATATTACAGCGCCAATACGACTTGGCGAAAAAGCAATCACATCGTTACCAAGCCAACCAAAATTATCAATTAACATACTCATAAATAATTGACCGAATATTACCGCAACCGTTGCGACTGCGGTGCCAATTCGCTGCACAGCAAACACCATTATCACGATATAGGGTACTCCACACATTGCCCCTAATAATTGCCACTTTGGCACATCCAACAGGGTTAGCGCATGCCTAGGTTCAAAATAAAAGATAAGTAACCCGGTGATCAACGCACCCACCGAAAAGGTTAAAAATGCGCAGCGAAAAACACCTACTTTACTTCCTAATTGGCCATTAATGGCAGCCTGAATACTCAAGGTTGCACCACCAATCACCGCCAGAATTATCATAATTATAGTCATTAGCGTCCCCTAACCTTGTGCCATCAGAATTAATGCAATGACAATAAAAAATAGTGCCATAAGCCGTTTGCGGTCAATCTGGCGATGTTGACTACCAAATAAACCATAATGATCTATCAGCAAACTTTTCGCTATTTGTCCCATCAAGATACTGATCATCGTCATAGCAATACCTATCACAGGTGCTGTGAACGTCAATATAACGACATAAACAGGTCCCAACACGCCGCCTAACAATGTCCATGATGGTTGTTTGAAAAAAGACGGGCTATTGCGAGGACTAAAAAATAGCATCAACATAAAGGTAAGAGCAGCACCAACACCAAACACACTAAATGTGGCCCATAATTCTCCAACCTCACCACCTAAAGGGCCCAATAAGCCTGCTTCTACAGACAGCCCCATTCCTCCCATAACGACAATTAAAATCAAAATAAACTGCATGCAAATCTCCTATTAATAAGGAATAAATAATAACCTAGAGCTTTAACGCGAAAAATGGGATTATATAAGAAACACTTTTGCAGGATTTGCACAAATGAATGATTTCAGTTCGATCAATATCAGAGCGTTAAAATTTTTTATCGCCGTGTATAAATGTAAAAGCTTTTCTGTTGTTGCTCGACATGAAAATGTATCGCCTTCTATGGTCTCTAGGGTAATTTTGCAACTTGAAGATGCCCTTGGTCAGCAACTTTTTTACCGTAACACAAGAGCAATAATGCCAACCGAAGCGGGCCGAATTTTTCATGATTATGCGCGCTCAATGACCGAGCAACTCAACGAAGTACGTAACGAGCTGCAAGATAGAGCAACTCAACCCAAAGGATTGATAAGAATTAATGCGCCGGTATTTTTCGGACAAAAACACATTGCACCTTGGCTTGGTGAGTTTTTAAATCGCTATCCGAAAATTCAAGTAGAGTTGACTCAAACCGATGATTTTATCGATCCGCATATTGATGCCGCTGACGTGATTTTTCGTATCGGATCTCTTGCAGATTCATCGTTACATGCTAAAACATTAGGACTGCAAACTTATCATTTAGCCGCATCCCCTGCTTATCTGAAAAAATATGGCACACCAAAAGTACCGGCTGATCTTAGTCAGCATCAGGGCTTAATTTATCGCGGTTCATCGGGGCAAAATCGTTGGTTATTCAAAATTAATTCGTCATGGCAGCAGCAAAGTGTAATACCGACTTTAGTATCTAACAACGCTGAAACACTGTTTATCGGGGCTTTGAACGACATGGGAATTGTATTATTCCCTGATTGGTTAATTGGTGAAAGCTTAAAAACAGGCACTCTTGTTTCACTCTTAAGTGAATTTGCGCCAACAATCAAAACGGGACCACAAAACATTACTGCAATTTACCCTAATACACGACAGCCACCGTTAAATGTTCGAGTATGTATTGATTACTTTAGTGAAGTTTATGGCAACCCGCCGTACTGGAAATACCAAAATTAAGTATCTGCGTTATGCTCTAACGGGTGCAAACAGACCAATAGTGATACCTAAAAAACACACCCGCTCAGCACACAATTGCATGTAGCTAAGTGACGCAGTTACTCACTGATTTTTTGGTGAATAATTTAGTCTGAGGGTAGATTTATACACTACAACTAGGGGTATACTGGAAATAGGTTTTCAATTGTGGAAAATAGTATGCTCCCAACAACACACCCTATTTTTTGGCGCGACCCCGAGTTACCATTTGTCGAGCTGCGCCAAGTATTAGATGGCCGCAAAGTCACTTATGCTCCCCACTCCCACCAGCAATGGTCAATTGGCGCAATTTTAGCGGGGCAAAGTGAATTCATTTGTGAAGATCGTCTACATCAAGTAACACATGGTAATTTAGTATTAATGAACCCTGATGAAGTCCACGCCTGTAATCCAAAGCAAAACTCAGTGTGGGCTTATTACATGATGCATATAGATAAAAATTGGTTAGCAGCGTTATTGTTCGAGTCTGGCGTCACAAAGCAACAAAACTGGCAAGGAAGTCGCTTGGATACAGTGCTACTACCACAGCTTTATCAGGACTTTGTTATCTTGTGCCAAAACCTAATGACAAATACGTTTACCGCAGCACAAAAGCGCACGTTGCTAAGTAGTTACTTCGTGCAATTATTTACGTACCTTGATTGCGTTGAGCCATTACACGAGCAAACGTTATTACCTGAAAATAAGCTATATCAAGTAGCGAACTACCTGAATGAGCACTGTTTTGAAGACCAATCAATTAACACAATCAGTAAACTTTTTGGCTTTAGCAGCAGTTATTTAGTGCGCGCTTTTAAACGTCATTTTAATATGACTCCGCACGCTTATCGGTTAAATCGTCGTATTCAATTAGGTCAGCAAGCACTAAAACAAGGCCAGCCAATAGCAAGTATCGCTCACAGTGCAGGTTTTAGTGATCAAGCGCATTTTCAGCGGGTCTTTAAACAACGCGTAGCGGCAACTCCCGAGCAATATCGCCGTACTTTATCACTGTAAATTAAAACCACTAAATCAATAATAAAAAGCAGCTGCCAGCCAGTAATAGTGCAAGAATTTTATTCATCACTCGCATTTTAGCTGGGCTTTGAAAATGCTGCCCGAGCCGTATACCTAGCCAAACCCAACAGCCAAGTGATAACCAACAAATAGGTAAATATAAACTTGCAAAAGTAACCAGTTCAAATCCTTGCGCCCCTGGACTATATGCTGCAATGCCTGATAAAGAAGCCAACCACGCTTTAGGGTTAAGCCATTGCATGATCACACCTGTCATAAAGGTAGGGGCATTTTGCTTAGCGTCAGCTGTAAGGCCGCCATCATCTATAAATAATTGATAACTGAGATAAAGTAAAAAAGCGATACCGAGCCACTGTAATACACCAGTGATCCAGGCTAATTGCGCAATGAGATAATGCAAACTAAAACCAATAAACAAAAATAATGCAATGAAACCAAAGGTAGCACCAGTCACAAATATTAAGCCTTTTTTTGCCCCATATCGCGCACTACTACTTAACGAAACAAGGTTAACTGGCCCGGGTGATATAGACGCCGCCAAGGCAAATAGTGCCATTGAGATGATCACTGATAAAGTCATAACGTATACTTAGGTTATTTAAAGTGGCGTTTATTATCTGTTGTTGCAATAAGCCATGTATTGAACAAAATTGACCTTGTTGTAAATAAAATAGCATCTGACAAATTACCCCTGCAAAAACACAGCTGCACTAAAAAAATCGGTGTTACACTAGAATTAGTCCATCTTACAAATTAGCGAACCATGAAAGAATGTAATCAATGTGGTAAATGCTGTATTAAATACGGTGGTGGCGATCTGAGCGCCACGCAAGAAGAGATTGATCTATGGGAGATATTTAACCCCGAAATCTTTGAGTTCGTTAAAAATAACCAAATATGGCACGACCCACAATCGGGAGTAAAACTAAGCCAATGCCCTTTTCTTGAAATAGCCCCAAAAATAAATCCCCTCGCCGCAAATAAATATACCTGCAGTATTTATTTAGACCGCCCTGAAGATTGCCGCCACTATCCTAGCCTTATCACCGAAATGGTAAGAGACGAATGCGAAATGATTGAAGTAATCGATTTAGATAACTATAAAAAAGCACAAAGAAAACTAGATCTATTAATGCAAGACAGTCGCCCTGGCGGCTATACAGAATAAAACAGAGCTTAGCTTTGAGTGAGCTCCTAGCCATTAGACTAAAGACTTAGAACCCAGTAATTCATTAATACATGCCGTATAACTGGCTTTTTCAAAGCAATAAACAACAAATATGAAAATAAGGTATTGATTATTAACAATAGAAATTAACTTTTGAATATTTTCTTCTCTGCTGGCTATACCTGCGCCAAGCTACTTTAATCCGTCATGCTCGACCTTTGCCTAATCGTAATTGATAAACCTCTACTTTATTCTATCGATTCAATATTCATTGCTTTATACAAGCTGTTTTTTTATTTTGAGTTAGCAACAATGTTGCAGGAGAATTCATGACAACCACGCCAAAAGATGACACGTCATCCCAAGCTGAGCAGGTAAGCGATACTCAAACCGTTTCCGATAGCTATAAAAATCTTCATAAACCAAGCTCTGAGTTTGCCAGTCGAGACGATTATCTCGAGCATGAACTGCAAATTATGCAGCCAAAGCGCTGGCGTCCTAACTTGCCTTTTCGGGATTACCGCTTCGAATTTGAAGACTCGATTCCCGCTATGGCAGGGACAATTGGTAAAGTTGTTATGGTAGGCGCTATTGCCGCCACCTTTGCCGCACCGCTTGGTTTAAGTGACGCCTTTGTATTAGAAAACGTACGCTATGAGTTACTCATAGTGGCTATTTTTATCATCTTGTTTTCAGGTTTTATTTTACCCACTGCTAACTTAGCGGGAACCCACGGACCACTCATTCCATTAATTCCCATTGTTGTTGCAGCAGGCGGACACCCAATGGCATTCGGGCTACTCATTGGCGCCTTAGGGTTACTGCTTGCCATCAGTAAAGGCGGCAGTTTGTTGGCACGACTAACCAGTAAAGGGGTGTGCGGCGGATTATTACTTTACTTAGGATTCATAGGCACTATATCGCAAGTAAAGAAACTGTTTGCATGGGCTGAACAAATTCAAATGCCCCACATTGCCTTCATCGTTATTTTGGCCACTATTTTACTGTACGCGCTACTCGAACATTTTAAAAAACGTTGGTTAGCTGTGCCGCTCAGCTGCCTTATTGGTGGTCTAACGGCCTTTGCCTTAGGTGCGCCGTTTGAATTTAAAACCGCCCCCGGGTTACCAAATATGAACCCTATGTATTGGTGGGGTGAAAACACCGGTTGGATGTTAGGTTTGCCGACTCTTGAAAGCTTTGTAGTCGTATTGCCCTTTGCCATACTGGCAGTGGCCATGTGGTCGCCAGACTTTTTAGGCCATCAAGTATTCCAAAAGATCAGCTACCCAAAACGCACTGAAAAAGTGCAAATGAACATTGACGATACTATGCTCAGTGCATCAGTTAGGCAAACCTTTGGCTCTATTTTAGGTGGGTCTAACTTCACCTCATCATGGGGCACGTATATTGTGCCTGCCGCGATTGCTAAGCGCCCTATTCCTGCTGGTGCAATTTTAACCGCACTTTTTTGTGTAATTGCAGGTATATGGGGTTATCCAATGGATCTCGCCATTTGGCAACCGGTACTGTGTGTGGCGTTAATAGTGGGTGTATTTATCCCACTGCTTGAGGCGGGTATGGAAATGACTCGCGAAGGTAAAACCACGCAATCAGCAGCTATTGTGGTATTTGCTTCAACGTTAGTAAACCCAGCGTTTGGCTGGTCACTGACCATGCTGCTCGATAACTTAGGCTTAATTGGCTGTAAAGAGCGCAGCTCTGAGCTGACCCATATGAGTCGCTGGATCATTCCGCTGTTTATGTTTGTATTATTGACCAGTGTTATGGCCATGGTGGGCATGCTGCCAGGTATTCCAGCGTTGCTAGAAAACTTTAGGCACTAATACAAAAAGGGGGGAAGCCAGTACAGCGCTTACCCCCCTTTATAATAACCGTGACTTCGTTTTATTCGTCTTGCAACGCCATAGCAGCAAGTTTCATGGTACTTGCAAATGATTCTGCGCCTGCGATAAACAAGCCATTGTGGCAAAACATTGCGTCATCAATGCCCGTTTGCGCTTGAAATGCAGCATCTGATAAACCAGCCCATGCTTTTGGTAGTGACTTTCTGTCTTCAAATGAACCCGGTTCAACAGGCACCGTTTGCAAAATCCATTTGCCTGAATGCGATGGATAAACCATGTATAACGCTTCTTGCGATAAAACATGCACGGTTTTTTTCCACGGCGTGTATTGCTCTAATACAATCACTCTTGCATCATCTGCGTTATCAATCGCTTTAGCGACGATTGCTTTAGCATTAATGCCGCCACTGGCTGCTGCAATAAAACGTGTTAAAACACGCGATGCAAATTCAACCGCCTCATCAAAACAACGATCAAAGTCACTTTCCTCTTGCCATGTTGGGTTAAACATTGAAATTGTTTGGCTAAGACTGATCCCTTTCGATACACCTTCAACATGACCGCAATCAATCGCATCAATGGTCGATACCAAACCGGCATCAACTGCATGCGCAACATCTTGGTCACCCTGACACAGCTCTAAACCATATTTTTGCCAAATTAAACCAAATGATGAGTATGGGATGCCATTTTCACGCTCACCGGCACCGCCACGTTGGTGATGATCAAAACGTCCAGCAGCTGGGTCATATTCGCCGCCAACATCAATCACTATGTCAGCTTGCGCGATTAATTCTAAATCACGGGTACGTATAAGTTTAAAAGTAGGAAGAATATGCCTAAGTGCGGCGATACTAAACACATCATCCGCATGAAAATTACCGTTATGAGTTGCTACTGTTATATCATTCATTTATTTAATATCATTTTAGAAAGGAGTAAGAAGACGGCGAAATTTAAACTGATCCGTTAGCACAAAATAGATAAGTCAAAATTACAAGCACAACAGTATACGCTATCGGCGAGCAGCCCACAAAAACAGTGAACCACTTTGTGGTAATTAATCGTCTAGAGGAAGATAAGCTACAGTAATAACAAAACAACAGTAGATTGATGGTAAAAACATAACCAATCCATACATGAACTGTCTTCAGTAAAACTTTCTCCTCGAGCGATAACTCAGTCTTTGCTAAATAAAATTGCCGAACCCACGGCCATTAAACTAAGTATATTATTTAAAGAGCAAGTTAAATAATATTGTTGCCTTGCTCAGGATCGCGAGAGCGCTCAGCTTGTTCACGAATTTCATCAGCATCACTGCTCACATCATCAATACCAGCATCCAGATGCGCAATCGGTTTGACTTTTTGATCTTGCGTAGTGGGTTGTTCCGGAGTCTTTTGTGCTTGCTCACTTGGTGCATTTAAAATAATCCGTTCACGAGCATCATCAGGCATACTAATACCATGCGCGTTAAAGCTATTAACCATTTCACGCATCAATTGCGACGCTACCTTAACCGGGCTGTTTTGCTCACTATTAACCCAAAAGTAAATACTGAGATTGATAGTGGCTGAGCCTAATTCATCAAGTAACACCTGTGGGGCCGGATCTTTTAGCACAGCAGCTTGTTTATCCATTAAACTCAGCGCTAACTGCTGAGTGTTACGTATATCGTTATCGTAACCTATGCCTATTTTATAGTGACCGCGCATTTTCGGATTAGCAGTAAGGTTTTTAATCACATTTTTATAAACAGTCGCATTAGGTATTTGAATATGATTACCATCAAAATCAACTAATGTGGTCGCCCGCGCAGTGACCTTTTTTACTACCCCTAAGCAGCCATCGACTTCAATAACATCATCAATACGAAAAGGACGTTGCACACTTAATAGCATGCTCGATATAAAGTTCTCTGCAATATCACGAAATGCAAAACCTAAGATTAGCCCGACTAATCCAGTACCGCTCATTATCGCCACGGCAAATTCACTTAAGCCTGCTAAGCGTAAAAATAAATAAACTCCAAACAAAATGATCACAGTACTAATAAAGCGACGAGCAACAACATGCAATAACCGCCTTTCACTTACATAGCCAATAGGTTTCACTAATAAATAAGACACAGGCTTTGCTAAAAAATAGCACACGATTATTGCTGCTATACCTAAAGTGAGAGCGGGTAACATTTGCCAAGCACTTTGTAAAAAATGCGCAATTTGTGAGTTTATACCTTGCCAAGATACTGGCGCTAAAGGATCCGCATTGGTACTCGTTGTTTGTATTTTTAATGCGCTAATAATTTGATTATTAATACTATTCATTATTTCCATATGTAACTCATGCGCTCTTTATTGATAAAACCATTAATTCTGTAGAAGCAAATTAAACGCCAACTTAAGCTGGCAAGCACCTTGCACCTTAACTTCTAATAAATAGTGACTAATAACCATCAGCAAGGAATAAAATATGGCACATAAACCACGTGGCTACACAGCAGATAAACCAACCGAGATCCCCTTGCTGGGCTGGTGGGATATCAGCAAGCGGGTATATCAAAGTATGTCGCAAGATAACTTATCCTTTGTTGCCGCTGGTGTCGCCTTTTACGCATTACTCGCTATTTTTCCAGCACTGGCAGCCTGTGTTTCGCTGTATGCTTATTTCGCCTCTACGGCGGATGTTAGTGAACAGATTAGTAAGTTTATTACTTTATTGCCACCAAGCAGCCGAGAAATCGTTCTACAACAGGTATCTGAAGTTACCCAACAATCACAAAAAGTGTTAAGTGTTAGTGCAATAAGCACGTTGTTATTAACCACATGGAGTAGCAGTAAGGGCTGCCAAGCACTGATCACAGCCTGCAATATTACCTACCATGAGCAAACCAAAAGGCAGTTTTTCAAAGCGCTTTTAGTGCGCTTTCTATTCTCTATTGGCGCTATATTGGTCGCCGTAATCGCATTATTAATCATTGGTATATTGCCTATCGCACTTAATATTGTTGGTCTAGAAAACAGTATCGATACGGTGATCAAATTACTCACTTGGCTGTTACTAGCAGCGACTTTTCATTTTGCTTTAGCTTTTGTATATCGTTATGCACCCCATAGAAAAGCGGCAAAGTGGCGTTGGGTTACAACTGGTTCAGTAATGGCTACTGGGCTTTGGATCATCGCATCATTAGGGTTTTCATATTATGTGTCACAGTTTGCTTCATACAATGAGACCTATGGTTCTTTAGCCGGGGTCGTGATCATGTTGATGTGGTTGTATATCAGCGCCTATATTATTATTTTTGGCGCTGCAATTAATGCCAGCACCGAACAGCAAACCATGGTTGATAGCACCGTGGGACCTGCACATCAGTCTGGCAATCGCGGGGCTTTTGTAGCGGATAACCTAACGAAAAAACAAAAATCAGAACGTTCTGTTAAAACGAATGAATAGTGCTATTTATACCCATGGTTGTTTAATTTTATTGTGTTTAAATAATACCATACAAGATTCGGAGCAAAGCAATGAAAGTAATAAAGCAACTCAATAGCCATGCAACCCAAGATGGTGATGGCGTAAATATTAGCCGGATACCAGGCTTTGATGGTAAGCATTTAGATCCTTTTTTAATGATCGACGAATTAAAATCCGACGATCACAGTGACTTTATGGGTGGGTTTCCTGCCCACCCGCATCGTGGTATCGAAACCTTTACCTACATTATTAAAGGCGGCTTTGAACACCAAGATCAAATGGGCAATAAAAAAGCTATTCGCGCAGGTGACGTGCAATGGATGAGTACCGGCTTTGGCGTTATCCATAGCGAAATGCCACTTGCCGATGCGATTGAGGGGATGCATGGCTTTCAAATTTGGCTCAATATGCCAAGCACTGAAAAGCTCAGAGCACCGAAATATCAAGATACTACTGAGCACCCTGCACCTGAACATAAAAATAGTCAAGGTGTTGAACTAAAAGCACTGGCTGGCAGTTGGCAATTTGACCAGCAAACTCAGGTTTCAAGCCTACAAGAACTAGCAGCCAATGGCATGCTAGCAGATGTAACATTACCTGTAGGCACTGAGTTTGCCCACCCACCTCTGATACAAAGCAAGGTGATGATTTATATTCATACCGGCTCTATCAACACCGAACAAGGTGGTCCAGTAATGGCTGGCAGCCTACTTATTTTAGAGTCCGGTAGTGATATTAAATTTAGCTCGCAAAGCGGCGCTGGAGTACTTATTTTAGCCGGTGATCCGCTTAATGAACCTATTGCTCACATGGGCCCGTTTGTGATGAATACGCAAGCTCAATTACGAGAAGCAATTAGTGATTACCAAAGCGGTAAATTTGGTAGCTTTTAAAACACGATATAGGAGTCAATTATGGGATTACTAGTCGACGGTAACTGGCAAGACAAGTGGTACGACACCGATAAAAGCGATGGTGAGTTTAAACGCGAGTCTGCACAATTACGTAACTGGATAACCAAAGATGGCAGCGCAGGCCCAACTGGTGAGGCGGGCTTTAAGGCACAGAAAGGCCGTTATCATTTATATGTTTCATTAGCCTGCCCATGGGCGCACCGCACCTTGATTTTTAGAAAATTAAAAGGCCTTGAAGACTATATTGATGTCTCTGTGGTTAGCCCAGATATGTTAGATAACGGTTGGACGTTTGATAAAAACAACCACAGCACTGGAGATGCACTTTTTGATAAGCAATTTATGCATCAAATATACACCGAAAATAAAGCAGATTATTCCGGAAGAGTAACTGTGCCTGTGCTTTGGGATAAACAGCAAAATAAAATAGTCAGTAATGAATCTGCTGAAATCATTCGCATGTTTAACAGCGCCTTCAATGATTTAACTGGCAATAAACTAGACTTTTACCCAAATAACTTGCACGCTGAAATCGATGCAATTAATGAGCTGGTGTACAACAACATTAATAATGGCGTGTATCGTACTGGGTTTGCGACCACTCAAAAAGCCTATGAAGAGGCATTTAATGACTTATTCACTGCATTAGACAAAGTCGAAAGTATTTTACTCAAGCAGCGCTATTTGGTGGGCAACACCCTAACCGAAGCAGATTGGCGATTATTCACCACGCTAATACGCTTTGACAGTGTGTATGTTGGGCATTTTAAATGTAATCTGCGTACTATCGAAAATTACCCGGCACTGTAATGGTCTAATGAAACTGGACAGGTTTATAGCGTAAAATGAGCTAAACCCAAAAGGTATCACTATGACCAGAAAATCAAAAGTAACACTCAGTGCACAACAAAAACTTGAATATGCCAAAT
>NZ_JACJEW010000299.1:0-261 GCF_014164315.1 Pseudoalteromonas sp. SG44-1 | reverse complement strand
AATGGCACTGAATGATACTGCTATCATTCTTTTTTACTTTTGAAAACTCTGTACAAATACACTGTATTTATACGAATTTTATTATCAGCTTTTCCAAATTTTTAAAGAGCATATTAATTAGTTAAACCCAATGGGCAAAACTAACTAACAATCATCTGTGTGGACACTACGAACAAATAAGTTCTAAATCGTATAAGGAGGTGATCCAGCCCCAGGTTCCCCTAGGGCTACCTTGTTACGACTTCACCCCAGTCATGAATC
>NZ_JACJEW010000298.1:0-264 GCF_014164315.1 Pseudoalteromonas sp. SG44-1 | reverse complement strand
CCCGTCCGCCGCTCGTCAGCAAAGTAGCAAGCTACTCTCTGTTACCGCTCGACTTGCATGTGTTAGGCCTGCCGCCAGCGTTCAATCTGAGCCATGATCAAACTCTTCAATTAAAAGTTTTTTCTGTCCCGAAGGACATGCTCAATGAATTCTGAATTTATTTAATATCTTTCGATATTGAATTGACTGTGCCGAAGCAACTTATAAATAAGTTACTTCTGTTGGTCACTCAGTTTCAATTGAGACTCTAAATTTTTTGCCTTG
>NZ_JACJEW010000297.1:0-264 GCF_014164315.1 Pseudoalteromonas sp. SG44-1 | reverse complement strand
AGCAAATAGGGTGCAAAGGAGTTATGACAAAGCACGTAGTGCTTACATTTCCTTTGCGCAGGGTGCCTCAACTTTAACGCTACGCGCTAAGAGTCACCTTATAAATTTGGAATTCTGATAATAAAAGTTTTCAGTAAATATCTACTTTAGTCTATTAACTTCTTGCGCTATCAACTATCACATAAAACGCGTTTGGCGTTGTATGGTTAAGCCTCACGGGTAATTAGTACAAGTTAGCTTAACATATCACTATGCTTCCACATC
>NZ_JACJEW010000296.1:0-269 GCF_014164315.1 Pseudoalteromonas sp. SG44-1 | reverse complement strand
GCAAGCTACTCGCCTACAAAACTGTTTTTACCACCGAGAGCGCAGAGATGCTTCGCAACACCGAGAAAACATTTATGAAGCCCTTAGGTTAACTTCTTATTCCTTCCTCTGTGATTTCGGTGTTCTCTGTGGTGAATATTTATTCTTTTCGGGCTAAACGGCTCATACGAAAACCATTTTTATCACCAAGCACTGAGTAAACCTTTCGCGGTAGCAAGCTACTCGCCTACAAAACTGTTTTTACCACCGAGAGCGCAGAGATGCTTCGC
>NZ_JACJEW010000295.1:0-271 GCF_014164315.1 Pseudoalteromonas sp. SG44-1 | reverse complement strand
AGCGGCTGCGTGGCTTCTGCACTCCAATTACCGCTAGCATTGGTTTGTACTGTCACCGTATGGCTGCCATTGCCATCCGTAAAGGTAATCGCAATGTCACTATTGGCTAGATCCGATGTCCCTGTAACCAGCGGCGTATTGTCGTTGGTCAACGCCGGTGCATCGATAGTGACGCTCGGCGCTGTTGTGTCTATCACCCCAGTTTCGCTATCGGTGCCGGTATTGCCTGCGGAGTCTGTCACACTGACATTCACTGTGTACTCGCCTTCGA
>NZ_JACJEW010000294.1:0-272 GCF_014164315.1 Pseudoalteromonas sp. SG44-1 | reverse complement strand
CAGAGCGGGTCATTAGCTCAGTTGGTAGAGCAGTGGACTTTTAATCCATTGGTCGATGGTTCAAGTCCATCATGACCCACCATTCTTTATTCGTTGAATAGTAGAGTGGTTATAATCGGCGGATTTACGCAGCGTGCTTAGGCACACCAGAGCGGGTCATTAGCTCAGTTGGTAGAGCAGTGGACTTTTAATCCATTGGTCGATGGTTCAAGTCCATCATGACCCACCATTCTTTATTCGTTGAATAGTAGAGTGGTTATAATCGGCGGATT
>NZ_JACJEW010000293.1:0-273 GCF_014164315.1 Pseudoalteromonas sp. SG44-1 | reverse complement strand
CGAGTCTACGCATTCGTAGCAGCGGGTTTACCCCGCGACATAATTCCCCCGCAGCCCACAACGAATTATTATTTGATGATAAAGCCAATGACAGCAACGAATCGATGGAAGCCGCTATTGCAGTCTTCCGGCTTTATACCCAACGAAAGTAGGCAAAGGCGACCCTGTTCAGTATTTACGTAAAATAAACTGGCAAGACTTAGGCAAACAAGCCGCCAGTGAAGTCAAAGCAATTATTAAAAGCTTTAGAGATACCTTGCAAGATATTTCAAC
>NZ_JACJEW010000292.1:0-276 GCF_014164315.1 Pseudoalteromonas sp. SG44-1 | reverse complement strand
GTTCTTTAACAATATAAAGCAATCATCTGTGTGGGCACTCGTACAGATTGAGTTCTAACAGCCAAGCTACTTAGGTAGTGAGGCAAACAAATTTAGAGTCTCAATTTAAACTGAGTGACCAACAGCAATGACTACTTCGGTAGGAATTGCAGCACAGTCAATTCAATATCGAAAGATATTAAATAAATTCAGAATTCATTGAGCTGTCGAAAGACATAAAACTTTTTAATTGAAGAGTTTGATCATGGCTCAGATTGAACGCTGGCGGCAGGCCTA
>NZ_JACJEW010000291.1:0-277 GCF_014164315.1 Pseudoalteromonas sp. SG44-1 | reverse complement strand
CCCGCATTTCTTCTTTTTTCTCAGGATTTAAATTTACTTCCTTAATTATTGACCAATCGCGTGATTTTCCTGACCAACGACCAGGGTTATTCAATCTAGCCGCATCGTTTACCTGCTGGCGCTTGGCTAATATTTCTTTATCTAAACCTAAGTGACGCTGATTTGGCGTGACAAATTTTATACCGCTGTGCAAATGCTCGTTATTGTACCAATCTACAAACCCTGCCACCCATTTTCTTGCTGTGCTTATTTCTGCAAATGGCTTTTCTGGGTAGTC
>NZ_JACJEW010000290.1:0-278 GCF_014164315.1 Pseudoalteromonas sp. SG44-1 | reverse complement strand
GTGACGGCCGATGGCTCTGGGGCATGGACTATCAGTGGTAGTGAGTTTGATGTCAGCAGCTTTAATAATGGCACACTCACCCTCAGCGCCACACAAAGTGATGCGGCGGGTAACACCTCCAGTGCAGCCAGCACCTCAGTGATTTTAGATAACGCAGCACCGAATGCCTTGACCATAACGACCCCTATTGAGGTTGATGGCCGGATCAATGCTGTAGAAGATGGCAGTGTATTGATCACCGGCTCCGGGGCAGAAGCCAATGCCAGTGTCAGTGTAAC